>JANWKO010000233.1 GCA_025451335.1 Gammaproteobacteria bacterium | reverse complement strand
GTTAATACGCCTCGTTTGATATTCTACATCCCTTTAAACGAGGCCCCCTAATGAGTTCATCTGCTCCCGTTCGTACCCGCTTTGCGCCCTCTCCCACTGGCTATTTACATGTCGGCGGAGCCCGTACTGCTCTGTATTGTTGGTTGTATGCTCGTAAAACCAAAGGCAAATTTATTTTGCGTATTGAAGACACCGATCTAGAACGTTCGACTCAAGAATCTGTCCAAGCCATTATAGATGCAATGGAATGGCTAAATTTAGAATATGATGAAGGTCCTTACTATCAAACCAAGCGCTTTGATCGTTATAAAGAAGTTGTGCAACAGTTGCTAACGGAAGGAAAAGCTTATCGTTGTTATTGTTCAAAAGAACGTTTAGAAAAATTACGTGAAGAACAAATGGCAAGAAAAGAAAAACCCCGCTATGACGGTTTCTGTCGCGATAGAAAAGAGCCTGGCGAAGGTCCTTACGTTATTCGATTTAAAAATCCACAAACAGGCGCGGTCGAATTCGATGATTTGATTCGTGGAAAACTGGTTTTCGAAAATACGGAATTGGATGATTTAATTATTGCTCGTAGCGATGGCACACCAACTTATAATTTTACAGTGGTTGTAGATGATTGGGACATGAAAATTACTCATGTTATCCGGGGTGATGATCATATTAATAACACGCCGCGTCAAATTAATATATTGCGTGCGCTAGGAGCAACACCGCCGCAGTATGCTCATGTTTCTATGATTTTGGGAAGCGATGGAAAACGTCTCTCCAAGCGACATGGCGCTGTCGGAGTGATGCAATATCGAGAAGAAGGTTATTTGCCGGAAGCATTATTAAATTATTTAGTGCGCTTGGGTTGGTCTCATGGTGATCAAGAAATATTTTCAATGGATGAATTGATCAATTTGTTTGATATTAAGGGAATTAATAAAGCACCATCCGCCTTCAATCCTGAAAAACTGTTATGGCTAAATCAGCATTATATTAAATCTAGCGATCCGCAGCATGTGGCTAAAGAATTACAATGGCATATGGACCAATTGGGTATTGATACGACTCAAGGTCCTCCTTTGACAGAAGTCGTTACAGCGCTCTCAGAACGTGCCAAAACCCTGCGTGAAATGGCAGAAAAAAGCCGTTATTTCTATACAGATCTACAATATAACGATGAAGCTGTTAAGAAAAATTTGACTCTTGACGTAGCTCCAGCGCTAACAGAAATTCGTGAGCAATTCACCAATTTAAATGATTGGAGCAAAGAACCCATTCATCATGTTATTCAAGCAACAGCAGATAAATTAGGGCTGAAAATGGGCAAAATTGCCCAGCCCCTTCGAGTCGCTGTAACAGGAGATACGATTTCACCGCCTATTGATATCACATTGATGCTATTAGGGCGAGATAGAGTTATTTCTAGGTTAGATTCGGCTTTAAGACTTTGTTCCTAAATATAAATCTTGCGTGGATATATTAGACTCAAAAATATGGCCACGTAAGGTTAGTATCCAGTTGACGCAAAAAAGTCCCAAATGACATTGCTTAAAAATTAACCATTCTGTCCAATAAAGGTTTATTATTTGTCCATGAGGTAATTTTTATGTCGTTAAACAGAAGCGATAAAGTCACATTACATTTTTTCCCTGGAGAAGATCCTACTGAACCGTCTAAAAAAGAAGCAGAGCAAAAAACGGAAGCACCGGCGGTACAAAAACCTGGAAAAAAACAGTGGATTCCAAGAAGTTTAACCGTTATTCAGTCAAATTTAGAAAAAGAAACAGAATCGCAACTTAGATTATAAGCAATGTTAGTCCCAAGCAGCGAGAACTTCCATTATATAAAGCTCGCCTTGCGTGCGCATGGTTAATTATTGTTCGGTAGAATTTATCGATAGAATAACAGCTTGATAAGACCATGACAATTATCTGAATTTTAACCGTAATTGGAGTTTTTCAGAAAAAATTCAATTTTGATTGACAAATGTAGCTTCACTCCCTAGAATCGCTGCTCTCATGGTAGAGCAGCGGGGCTATAGCTCAGCTGGGAGAGCGCTTGCATGGCATGCAAGAGGTCGCCGGTTCGATCCCGGCTAGCTCCACCAGGGTAGGATACCAATAAGACTTGAATAAAGTCCCCATCGTCTAGAGGCCTAGGACATCGCCCTTTCACGGCGGTAACAGGGGTTCGAATCCCCTTGGGGACGCCAAATATAGCGTTGAAAATCAATAAGTTGCAAAAGATAAAAATTAAGCCAGAGCAACAACAAATCAAGATCGGTAAAATATCGGTAATATCCACTTCCGTAGTTAATCTTATGCTTGCCAAAAAACAATATTATAATTAATTAGGAAAGGTATAATCCTTATTCTGAAAGCTCATATTTGGAATTATACATATTATGAATAAGCCTTTACCCAAAAAGTTAAAAAAGGAACCTTTGATTGAGGCTGTATTTGAGATTCGTTTTCAAGGCGCCTCTTTGTTATCTAATTTGTTGTTGGGACATTTGATGACAAAATTTGGAAATATGCCCGTTCAAAAATTACCTGCAGCAGATATTCCAGAACAGTTAAGGGAGCATAGCCCAACTTTTAAATATTCCCCTATATTTCAGCTTAAGTTGGATAACAATTTTATTTTGATTGGGGATAAAATGTGTGCTGTTACGAGTAGCACTCCATATGAAGGATGGGCAAATTTTAAAAAACATATCTTAGAAGTAGCTGAGTATTTAGAAAAGTGTAATCTTTTAACTAAAATCGAAAGATATTCATTGAAATATGTTAATTTAATCGAAGCTGAATCAACAGCAGAACAACTAAGTTTAATTGATTTTGATTTAAAGCTAGGCAAAGAAAAAGTAAAAGAAGATGCTGTTAATATGCGTGTAGATTTACAAAGAAAAACATTCTTACATGCAGTTCAAATTATTTCTAATAGTATAGTTGAAGAAAATGGAAATCAAACAAAGAAAGGTATTTTGGTGAGTATAGATTCTATTGCAACCAATCTTACACCAGATTTTTGGAAATCTTTAGCAAAAAATTTAGAAAATATTCATACTGTAAATAAAGAATTATTTTTTGAGTTCCTTAAAGATCAGACCATTAGATCATTGGAGCCTATTTATGATAACGAATAAAGTTGTTTCAAATACTCAGGAATCTAGCACCTGTAGCAGAGTTGCGCTCTTACCTTTATGGTCAGCAGGTGTTCTTGTTGCCGGTATTGCATTGTCCGTATCAACGGAACATGTTTCAAATCAACGTCCTACAAAATATTATTCTACAACGGACAATCGTAGTTCTTATGATAGTTTTACAGATCTTTTAAAAGCTGACTCATTAGAAACTGTTAATTTTGGTGAAATAATAGAAGCATTTTATCAAAAAATTGTTGTCTCTCAAGAAGAGCTGGATGACGAGTTTAAAAATGTTTATTTCAAAAATGCCTGGAATTTATACGAAGAATAAGAATTATAATGGCTCATACTTTATTAGATGACATAAAAAATCATTTGCCTCCTTATTTGACGCCTCAGCAAAAGGATAATTTGCTAGAGCAAATTAAAAAATTTCCTAAAATAAATTATTACATACATAAGTCTGATCAGGATATGCTCCAAGGTGACGGTTGGTCGGGTTTTACTGTAATGGATTTTGTAACTTGTGAAAAAAAACAAGTAAAAGGCATTATATTTTCAAATAGCTGTGATATTGATAATCAAAATAAACGTATTCTTAGTGTAAATATTGTTTTCGTGCCTTTAATTAGATTGAATAAGTATATTGAACTTCTTGCTTCATCAAGTTTGTCTCAAAATAAGATCAGTTCAAAAATTGAAGCAATTAAACAGCAAAAAATCACTTCTATTATGTATTTCCCAAAAGGAGGCAATCTAGATGAGGACTATATCGCAAATTTTGATGATGTTCACTCTCAACCATTAGAATCATTTTTATCAGAGAAGAGAACAAAACTATTTACTTTAAGCCAAGCTGGTTTTTATATGTTTTTGTTAAAATTATCAATTCATTTTTGTCGCTTTCAAGAAGGGGTGCTGAGATATTGATAATTAGATTATCCAGTTTTATCCCTTGAATCTCTTAGTTCTTGAAGAAAATTTATAATTCGTGAATCTTTTGCATTGCCATTTGTCAAAATTTGATTAATGATTTCAACTCGAGTTTGGCTATTTTTATAATAAAATGATACAAGTCGAGTGAATGAAAATGAACAAAGACCAGCAAAGACTCGTACAAATAATAGATATTTGTAACAATATTTTAATTTTTTTTATATGGGAACTACCGCTATTACCTAGAATTTTTCAAAGTGAGGGTTGTCGTCTCTGTCTCGTCTGATTTATTTGGAGAAAAAAGGCCATGCTTATTAGCGCCATACATGGCTGCAGCGCCAACTATACCAGCTGCGACAGGGATAGGAAATTTACTGGTTAGTGCAATTGCTGTTCCTGTAAACATTCCAGCGTATCCACCTGTTGAAAATCCAAGCAGCGCACCCATGCCAAATTGATATGGTACAGCTCTTAGATCTCGATTTATTTCAAAATCTTTCTTTGCTCCTGTTGAGCCCATTGCTAATGCACCCACCGCTGCTCCAGCTGGAGCAGTAATGACCACGGTATTTAGTATTCTGTCAGCTAGCCCAGTCTGGGGTTGATGAGGTTTCTTGGCAAAACGAATTAATGTTTTAGCAGAAGATAACAGCTGTTTGCGAAACATGGGCCTTCCAGTTTGACTAAAATAAAGAAGAGCAAATATTCTTGTAATTCAGCATTTCTGTCAATCTTTTTTCAAAGTACTTCATTAAAATTTATTTTTATTGATTTGAATGAGTTTAATAAAAATAGGCTCAAGCTTGAGTTAAGACTATAACTCAAGCCTGGCTCCTCTTTTATCATCACTTTTATTACTTCCTATATACCCGCGCTAGAAAATTTTTCTTCAGTATTCTCGTTAAAAAAATCCTGCAAACTATATACCTTAATAAAAGGCATTTTAACGGCTAGTTCTTTTACTCTATTTATAGCCTGTAGTGAGCAGTAGCACCATACTTCCTTAATGGAAAAATTCGTCATATATCCTTTAAGAATCTTATTTAATCTAAATTCACCTTTCTGAGTGAGTTCAACTTCAATAGAAATCTTTTTCTGGTAAAAGCCTTAGCGAGTCTTTTTCATCAAGAAAGCGAATTTTAGGTTCTGATACATTTAAAAGGTTTTAGTTTTTGCCATGCTTCATTTGATTTTACGCGATCTGTTTTGAAAGCATGATTTAATATGGCTTTAAGAGTAGTAATAATACAGTTAGCGGTGGCGCGTCTTTTACGTAAAATTTTTCCAACCGGTAGCGCTATATGCATTCATAACGTAGGAAGCTAAAACAATTTATAAATTTATTGACTCAAATTTGAAGCACATTTATGATTTGGCCAAATTAAAAAGCAAGAAAATAATCAAATTATTTGATGGAGTTAAATAATGATACTTGATTCTGATGACCCTCGATGGCAAAGAGATTTTGAAGCATCTGTTAGCAAATGGGAACCCATTTTTCGAAATTGGGAAACCCGATATGATATTACTACTTTAGTAAAGTATTTTATTGAAGCTCATAACAGCATGTATTTCTGGCACGGGGACATAAATAAACTAGAGATAGCTGGACATATCATCCAAGCTAACCCAAAGCTAGGAGCAATACTATTTGAAAAAGCTGTTTGTAATTTTAATTCAAGAGAGGCTTTGGTATTTTTCAATGCGTGGCTACAAGAATTCAATAATATACCTGAAATCATTAAGCGCTATAGAGAAATCAAAAATATTATAAAAAAATCTACTAACTATATAAAAAATTTAAAATCTGAAATTCGAAAAATTGCTGAAAATAGAATTTTACAACTAGAACTAGCAACAAGCAGTCCTCCCCGGGTATATAAAGACGCTATTAAATTTCTGAGAAAAGAACGCCCTTTTTTTAGTTTTTCACGAAGCATCGATTCTTCTGATATTTATTCAATGCTTAAAACAGATCGTGAGCGTGCAATGACAGAATTTAATCGCTATGCTGCGGAAGTTGAAAGAAAAATATCAAGTAAATTACGACGTGGTGGTTTTACTTTCGCAGTTCCAAGAAATGAAATGCCTATTTCCCGGCATAGAGTCTATGAACACAAGCAAGAAATCAAAGAACAAAAATCTGATGCGATTTCAAGAGTTGTATCCCATGTTACATTTCATGAACATCAAACGATTCGTCTCCCAAGAAATGAAGCACTGATTTCCGAACCCATATTCCATGAGCAAAAACAAGAATTCAAAGAACAAAAATCTGAAGAAGAACCTGTTCATAGTGTACGTTTTTATGATGATGAAATAAGTGCTTCAAGCCAAGCTGTCATTCTACAAAGTCTCATTCCTGATCCTCTCGCTCCAGCTCCAGCAACTGAATCAGTTTCTACTCAGGGGTCTACTGAATTTAAACACTCTCCTATAAAAAAATCATTTCGACAACGACTTGAAGAATTAGGGCTAAAAGAAGAAGACTCAAGATTATTAGCAATATATGAAAAATATAAAGATAGTGTAGATTATGAATTAATGGATGAGCCATTTTCATTAAAATGCGGACATACTTTGGATAAAAGAACTGCCGTTCGATGTTCTTGTTGCCCCATGTGTAAAACCTCATATAAATCAGATGACTTACGGGAAAATTATTTCGTTAAATCATTAATCGATGAAGAAATTTCGAAACTTGAAAAAGAATGCAAACATGTCATTGCTAAACCGGATGACGCGATTTTGTTCAAAAATCCGGAGTTGAAAATTTAAAATGCATGTGTTCTTCCAGAAAAAATATATAATGAGACACGCCAATTAACTGATGCAGAAAATTAAAAAGGGAATTGTTTTATGACGAAAGGAATAAATATCAATCAATTGTTTTGTATTTTCGTTTCAGTTATTTGCTTGTTACCAATGATAACCTTTGCCACTAATGTATCAAATCAATCTAATGGAAAATATCTTAAGATTTCAAATGATGTAACTATTTTTTATCACGATATTGGTAGCGGCCCTGTTTTATTGTTTATTCCTGGCTGGACCATGTCATCGGAAGTATTTAAAACGCAAATGGATTATTTTGGTAAGAAATATCGTGTAATTGCGCTTGATCCACGCAGTCAAGGAAGATCAAGTAAAACGTTAGAAAATAACAATTACACGCAACATGGTGCGGATCTCGCGCGATTTATTGAATTATTAAATCTTAAAAAATTTGTTTTAATTGGGTGGTCATGGGGATGTTATGATGCGTATTCATATATGCGTTTAAAAGGCGTTAATCATTTAGCAGGATTTGTCTGTATCGATGTATCGCCAAAATCCAGTGGACCTAAAAAAGAATGGGCTTTTTCTAATTATGACGGATGGGGGAAATTTTTATTTCAACCCATGATGTATCGTCGATATGATTTCACGCAATCGTGGTTGCAATCAATGGTTGAACGCAAACTAACACCCAAAGAATTGAAGTGGTTGACTGACGAATCATTTAAAACACAAACTTATGCCGCAATTAATTTGGCTGTCGATGCAATTTATGCTGATTATCGATCTGAAGCGATTGGGCTAGATAATAATAAAATTCCAACCATGAATTTTATATCGATTGCGATGGGTGATGTTGGTAAAAATTGGTTAACCCAAAATGCTCCTCATTCATTAATAAAAATAATGGGTAAACATATGATGTTTTGGGAGCAGCCGAATGAATTCAATCAATCATTAGATAAATTTCTGAGCGACCATAAATAAACTAAGGTTTTTTTGTTAGCCTGAATTCGCATGCGGAATTAGCTACTACAATCTAGCCCGGAACTAACAAAGAAGTTTTTGCCCTCTCTTGCGTAGTTTTAGTTTGCTCACCAGGGCTATGATAAAATAACGCGATTGGAGTGGTGACTTGTTGGGGTCTTCCAGGTTCATCTTCGTCCTCAAGAGTTATAGGAAGTGTAGCTGCAGATGGGATGGTTGTAGGCATCTTTGGAGCTTCATCCATAGGAGGTGCAGAAGGGGAGAGGGCTGGTATTTTTATTGATTCCGTCACATCGTCAGTTGTTAGAGGTTTAGTAACGGATTTTTCTATCTTGCTTTCCTCAGGTGCGGAAGGTGTTATTTTTATATCTGATTTTGAAGGCGCGTTAATGCTATCTATTAATTGCAACCATTCAACCCATACGATTTTATCTTTTAATCCTAATGCTTGCTGCATTCCTTGTAAAAAAACATCATGCATAGCATCTTTTTTAGTAACATTTCGACGTAGATAGGCATGAACATTGTCCAGATGAACTGGCGCGGTTTGAATTAATTCCACATATTTTTTGCGAACAGGTTCGCGCAAATTTTGAATGCGAGATTTTGCTTTGTTAATGGTATCTTTTAACTCAGGCGTTTCACATCCCTTTGTCAAAATTAAAAGAAGCGCGCATAAATAATCATAACCTGGATTATTTCCTACCCAGTATTTTCTGTTTATCAAAAATGTAATTGCAGGTAAATGCGAGATGCGAACAAATTCTTTTGCATGACTTTTGTCAGCGTTGCTAACAAGATAAAATTCTCTACTAAATTTCTTTAAATTGGATTTAACATCCTCTTCCAGTGATGGATCCATAGCTAGTCGTAAAAATGGATATTTGAATATATGCAAAAAATTAATTTTAGAAATACCATCGAAATATTGCACCATGGAAATCACATCGATAATATGTTTTGCGATTTCATTTTTATTTTCAAATTTGTCAGTTTGATACATTTGAAAATACAGTTGAAACAGAAGAGTATAATATTTACCATCAACAAGTATTTTTTCAATACTTTTTTGAAGAATCTTAGCTAGAGGGCCCAGTTTTTCTATTTCATTTGAAAATAATAAATCAAATGCTTTTGAATCAACACTGCCATGTGCTATGACCGCAGAAACACACTCTTCCAGAATTTGTTTTACTTCATTAAAAAGCGGACTATCTTTTGCATCAGCAATAAATTTTATTGATTCTGAAAATTTTTCGATTATATCCAGTAATAAATTTGTTATTGTATAGCTTTTTGATATTGAAAGTGTTTTAAGTGCCTGCAGTTTCATTCTCATTGCTAGCATGTTTTTTCTCAGACAATCATATTCTTTATATTTTTCACTTGTCTCAGGAAAATAACCACATGCTAACTCTAGAAATTTATAATCTAATACATAATCTTTGTGTAATATGCCAATCAATTCACTCAAATCGATAAAGCGCCTGGTTTTTATTAAACACTGGCAAAGCAAATTTAAAAAATCAATTTTACTTGAATTATCTTTTATTTGATCTTCAAAAACAGTCTTATATCCCAATAAAATAATTTCTCTTACAGCTTCTTTCTCTGCAGTTTTAAATCCGCCACCTTGTGAGGCCAATAGAGTAAATAATTGAGACATCCCTCTTTTAAGTAACGACCAATTTGAAGTTTTTACTGCTTCTGTGATGGATAATTTATAATAATTTATTACGTCAGTAATTTTTTCTTCTTTTTCATAAATCAAGGCGATATCAAGCAATGCATCAAAATCACCTAGCTTATGGCATCTTAAAAGAAACTCGATAGCAACATCAGGTTTGCGGAATTCGATTTTCTTTGCAAGATTTTTCAAAATGTCTGGCGAATCAAATTCAACTTCCTTTGAAATCTCAATCGCTTTTTCAATAGTAGATAAATCAGTCAGAGTACCGTAACAATTGGCGTAACAATTTAGGATAGCTAGATTTACAATGTTGATACGATCACTCGTTACCATTTTTTTAATCTGATTGAGATGCGCGATACGACTTTCTGTTGGTAAAAGGGCGATAGTATTTACAAAGTGTGGAAAGAACTTAAGATCGATATCTTTAAAGGCGTTTCGTTTCACAAGTACAGAAAAGATGTTTTGTGAAATTTCTGGCGACATTCTTAATTCATTTAGATATTGCTCACCTAAAATACCTGTCATGATAACTTGATTGGATTCAGTTAATATTGAGAGAATATCTATTATAGATTCCATCACTATTTTGCGATCATTTATTTTTAATTCATAATAATCTTTGTCGCGAAATATTTGATTATAATACTTTAACAATGCTTTTTGTTGTTTTTCATCAAAAAATCCGTGACGACTTCGCAAAACATATGTTATAGACAAAATTAGGTAAAATCGAGGATTCTTTGATTCTACTTCAACTGAAAAGAAAAGTCTCAATTGATCTAGCGGGATATTTTCTAACTTTGAATAGAAAAAACTCAATTGGTTTACAGGGATATTTTCTAACTTAAAAGAAACTTTTTCTGCGCCAGATTTTTCATCAATATACAAATCATCTAAATTACACTTTGCCAGTGCTAGTTGTACTGCATATAAGTGCGCAGGTTCTTTGATGATAACTTTTAGTTGGTCAAGCCTAAAGAGGATTGTTTTGGAATATCTACGTCTCACTTGTATATCATGATATTGATTTACGAATGTATTAAGCAGTTCTTCTAATTTTTCAACTGGCATTTTATTGAAATAATCAGATTTTACTAATTGCTCAAATATGAGTTGATAATTTATCTCTGCCGCTCCACCAAACGCCCCCCCAAACTTTAATTCCAAATGATATTCTTTAAATAATAAATCCAATAATTGTTGTCGATTTGCATCTGATATTTTTGGCGCCAAGCAAAGTAAGGCTACCATTATGCTGTTAGACTTTGATACTTCATAGCAAAGCAAAGCTTCCTTTTTGTCGAGCCTGTCGCTCTCTCTATAGTTGAGATCAAGTTCTTTATTTAACAATGTCAACAAATCTTTTTCTAGTTTTTCATCGAAGAGATCAACTATTTGTAAACCATGCACAATATATTTTATATCATCATAACTTGTATTTTTTTGAGCAATTCCTTTTTCATATTGAGCCTTTAATAATACTCGAGCTTTATCTTTGTTAAATTGAGCTATATCAATAATAAGTTTCGTAATGGTATGGTGGAATTTGAAATACAGATTGTCGTCGAACAAAGTGATAATACATTCGATAGCGATATCATAGGATTCGAGTTTTACATAATTTTCTGCTAATAATAGATTTACGTACCAATTATTTTCGCCTTTTGCAGTATCTTGATATTGCAATAATCTTGTCACTATTTTTCTAGGGTGATCCAGTTTTAAAATTTCATCTAGCTCTGGTGGTATAAAAGTTGATATTTCTTCAGGTGACAAATTTTTTGGTTTTTCAGGTGTTAAATTTTGTGGTTTTTGATCGCCATTGGAGCTAAGCGCAGACGATTTTTTATGCATTATCTCATCAAACGCATATTGTGCAGATAATTGTGTTGATATTTCCTCAGACGATTTTTTTCGCATTATTTCATTCAATACATAATCAGCTTTGTAAAATGAGTCAACAGTTGATTCAATAGCCTCTCTTAGCAGATTGAGAGTGGATGAGTATTGATGTGCATTGGCCTTGAATTCAGTGAAACTGCAAGTTCGAAAATCGATTGATTTCGGATTATCGATTCTGGAGATAGTCATTTTAATGCCTCTTTTTTTACGAGGCATATTATAAGCAATATAGTTTCTAATCAACTGAATCTATGAAGCTGCTCTTTTGTCTAAGAATATTAAGTGCAGAATCAAACAATTCTGCTAATAACTGGCTCTTTGATGATTCTGCCGTCCCTGGCAGAATTGACAAAACTTTCTTCCTATCTATGCCCTCCAAATCCATGGCCACCACCGAATCCATGCATTCCACCACCAAAGCCGTGGCCGCCAAATCCACCGCCGAACCCATGTCCGCCAAATCCACCACCAAAACCATGGCCTACACCGGTCCAAGCATGACCACCGCCCCAGCCACCGCCCCAGCCACCACCCCAACCATGTCCGCCCCCCCAACCATGTCCACCCCAACCATGCCCTCCAGCCCAAACTCCATGTTGGAAGCCATGATAGTAGCCATGGTAATAAGGATAACCAAAACCATAGTTATATCGTGGGTAATAATAGTTGGATGAGTATAGGTAGGATGCTGGATAGAGGAAATCCAAAAGATCTCCACCAGAATAATCATTATAATAAGGATAATTGTATGGGTAATAGGAGTAATCTGGATAGGTAGTACTTGGATAAGAGTACCCCGTATATGAAGCGCCTGTACCGTAATATCCAGTTCCCGCGCATCCAGTTAATGAACCTAAGGCCAATCCTACTAGT
>JANWKO010000232.1 GCA_025451335.1 Gammaproteobacteria bacterium | reverse complement strand
TAAAGACTTGGAGTTTTCTTTTTTGTTAAGGGGTCAAGTCTTGAAATTTTACCGATGCTTTGTTAAACTTTAAAGACTTGACCCCGTATGCGTATGCCGTATGAAAATGAGGTGATTGTGAAGATTTCAAATTTAATAATATTATTTTTAACAGTGATGGCGATGGTTTCTTGCGGTGAAAATGACAAGTCTTCAACTACGCGTAAAAATCAAATCATCACTCTTGTGGCAAAACCTTTTTCCACAAAATTGTTTTTTTCTGGGATTGTACAACCATTAAAAACCGTCGTAATTACAAGTCCCGCAGACGGTGTGATTCAAGAAATGCAATTTCATTATGGCGATAATGTTGCATCAGGAAAGCAATTGTTTACCATTTCATCCGAAAAATTTCAGACCGAATATAAAAATACCTTAATGCAATATATTAAGGCAAAAAATGAATTTAATACGAGCCAAGGTCAATTGAAGCAAAGTGAATTCCTGCATAAAAATGAATTAATTTCCGATGATGAATTTAGAACAAAACAAAGTAGTTTTTATAATGCGCAATTAGCATTAGTGCAAGCAAAAGATACGCTAAACCAAATGTTGAAGCAATTATCTGTTCCAGGATTAAATATTGAAGAATTGACAATAGCTAACATCGATAAAATAACCCAAGCCTTGCATGCGCAAGGTGATTCGCAAAAATTACATGTCATGGCAAATACATCCGGTGTAGCATTATTGCCAACCAAAGCAGATGGTGAAAGTGATTCGAAAAAAATTGGTAAAGGCGATCAGGTAAAACAAGGTGATGTGTTGGCAGTTATTGGTGATACAAGTGGCTTAACTATTCGAGTGAATGTAAATGAATTTAATATCAATCAAATAAAAATCGGGCAAAAAGTTTCAGTGACAGGTGCGGCATTTTCTGACTTGGTTTTGCAAGGTGAAATTGCTGGGATTGATAGACAAGCACAATCCAGTTCAGCAGGTATGCCAATGTTTCCTGTTGAAATTATCGTGCCAAAATTAGCACATCAAGAACAAAAAATAATTCATATTGGTATGAGTGCGAAAGTAGAAATTAATATCGAAAGTGAACCCCAAATTACTGTGCCGATAGCAGCAGTATTTGAAAAAAAGGGTCAAACATTCGTTAATGCAAAAGATCCTCAAACAGGAAAAATACAAGAAATACCAGTGAAAACAGGCCAAACAACAGCAGAAGCGGTGGTGATCGAGTCAAAATTAAAAATAGGAGATAAAATTGTCATCTCTGGTTGATATCAAAAATGTTACTAAGATTTATCGCACAGTTGCGAGCGAATTTCATGCGCTAAAAGGAGTGGATTTTCATCTAGCTAAAGGGGAAATGGTTGCGATAGTCGGGACATCAGGTTCGGGTAAATCAACTCTGATGAATATCATTGGTTTTTTGGATCGTTGTACAACTGGTAAATATTTGTTTACGAATCAAGATGTTTCTAATTTGCAAGAAAAAGAATTGGCACAAATCCGCAATAAAAAAATTGGTTTTGTATTTCAATCCTTTTTTCTTTTACCAAGATTAAATGCAATGCAAAATGTGATGTTGCCTTTGTTTTATCGGGGAACGGATTCTGATGTTGCAAAGCAGAAATCACTTAATATGCTTGTCAAAGTTGGTATGGAAAAGTTTGCTCATCACAAACCAAATCAACTGTCAGGAGGGCAACAACAACGAGTGGCAATAGCTAGAGCTTTAGTTGGGGATCCAGAAATTATTTTAGCGGATGAGCCCACCGGTGCTTTGGATTCAAAAACTGGGCAGGATGTAATGAATCTATTTGCGGAATTGAATCGGGATGAGAGGCGTACAATTATCATTGTAACGCACAATCATGAAGTGAGTCAGCAATGCCAACGAATTGTTTGTTTAAAAGATGGTAAAATTTGTTGATTATTAATTAAGAGTAATGTTGTGAAGTTAATTTCGAATATTAATGAAGGTTTATTAAATTTATTTTCCTCCAAATTGCGCTCGGCATTGGCTTTGTTAGGAATTTTGGTCGGGACTGCCTCTGTAGTAGCAATGGTTTTAGGTGGAGAAATTGCTACAAATGAAGCCATCAAACAATTTAAAACATTGGGCACAGATTTGTTAGCAGTTTCGGTGAATGAATCGCCCAAAGAAGAGCAAAAAAAAACAGGGAGCGAAGATTCGTTAACACTGGAACAGGCGCAACGCATTGCTTTGTCTGATCAAGCTATTTTGGAGGTCGCACCATATGTGCAGCTTTATAATCCAATGCAATTTAATGGACATGAATTAAATGGCAGTATTTTAGGAGTCACAGAACAGTTTGCTCATATTGTTCATATTGATTTAGAAAAAGGACGCTTTGTGTCTGCTTTGGATGGTTATGCATTTTTCTGTGTAATTGGTAACAAGCTATATGAGGAAATTAAAAAGCATACAATTAGCGATCCATTAGGGCAACAAATACAAATGGGTAAGAATATTTTTACTATCATCGGCATTGCAAAACCTTGGCCAGAAAATAGCTTTGTTTATGCCAATATCGATTATTCGGTTATGGTTCCTTTGCTTGCTTCGACAGTGGTAAGTAAATATGCTGCAATCAGTAATTTGATTGTGAGAATCCAGCCTGGAACAGAAATCGAAATAGTAAAAACTAATATGAAAAATTATTTGGATAAATATATCGCAAATAAACAATTATTTTTTCGCAGTGCAAAAGAGTTAATTGTGCGCATGGCCAAACAAAGCGAAATTTTAACCATATTTCTTGGTTTAATTGGAGGCATCTCTTTGTAGGAGGGGGGTATCGGAGTCATGAATATTATGTTAGTTTCTGTTGTTGAGCGACGACGCGAAATTGGCATTCGCTTAGCGGTGGGAGCTAGCCGAGCTGACATTCGCTCTTTATTCTTAATAGAAGCTATTATGCTCTCATTGGTAGGGGGAACGCTTGGCGTTATAATAGGAATTATTATTGCCTATGTAATAGCTTTTTGTTCAAGCTGGCAATTTACTTTATTTTTATTACCACCTTTAATTGGTTTTACAGTATCAGTAGCAGTTGGTATTTTTTTTGGATTTTATCCGGCTTATAAAGCTTCGCAATTGGACCCAATTGAGGCGCTCAGATCAGAATAGAATTTGTTGACAGTTCTGCATGGCAACTTAAATAAAATGGAGACATGGATATGATAAATACAAGAACAGGTATTGCGGATTCGAAAGAAGAAAAGAAACTAGAAGAAAAACATTTTCATTTTTCTGTGGCTAGAAAAAAGCTCCAAGGAAGAAAATTCGATGAAGTTCTTTCGCAAATCGAGGAATTAAATGAAAAATGGCGATTGGCGAGTGTCTATTTGATAAATTGTAATTTGTCTCCAGTCGATCCTGTCACAAAAGAAGAAAATATTCTCAAGTTAATAACTATATTACAAAGATTGCCGCAGTTAACCGAACTTGATCTGAGTTATAACGAAATAAAAAATGATGGTGCAGTAACGATTGCCGCTGTGTTGCGCGATGGTTTTCCACGATTAAAAAAGCTAAATTTAACGGATAATGGTATTTCTCGTGAAGGTATTTTAGAGCTTATTAATGCTGCCGGTCAAATTCCGTATCCTTTTAAATTAATACTGAGTAAAAACTCGATTAATAATCTTAATTTATATCAACAAATAACTAAATATGCGGGTAAATACGGTAACTTGACTTTAGAGCTGGAGCCCCGCGAAGAGAAAATAGAATTAATACAGCTTGATGAGCCAAAAAATCTTGAGTCACTCTTTCTTCGTTTGCAAATCAATCCTGTCAGTAAGTTAAAAATCACGAGTACAAGATTGGGTGATGAAGATGTTGATCAGTTAGTTCAGGTCATAGAGGCTTGCCAAGGTTTATATTTAAAAGAATTAGATTTGTCATGGAGTAAATTGACAAAGGTTGGCGCAGAAAAGCTACTGAGACTTGCGCAATCTTGTCCTTTTTTAAATATTTCCATTAACTTGCCCCCGGAAGAATTTGAATTTAAAAAGAATCACTACTTTCATGATTTTATTACCAGGTTAAAAGTATT
The DNA here is from genome assembly GCA_025451335.1 of Gammaproteobacteria bacterium. Classification (GTDB taxonomy): domain Bacteria; phylum Pseudomonadota; class Gammaproteobacteria; order DSM-16500; family DSM-16500; genus JAJPGW01. The sequence continues at coordinate 1,789 of JANWKO010000232.1, read as the reverse complement.
TCCTGCTAGTAAAATTAAATTGAGTGATTGCGGAATGGGCGATGATGAAATTAAACAATTAATAGATGTTTTCTTAAGAAATCCTTCGCTGCAACTCAAAGAATTGGATCTTTCGAAAAATAAGATCACCGATATGGGAGCGGCGCGTCTTTGTGAGTTTTTGCAAAAAAAACCATTGGTTCATGTGAAAACTCAGGGTAACAATATCACTCCTCAATCGTTGGAATTTAAACGAGTGACAGTCGATAATGTGAAGGAATTGTTAAATAGACTCATGATTTTTCCAGTTAAGACTTTAAGTATTGGTCAGATAGATAAGCCTGCTCTTAATTTGTTAATTGAAGCTTTTAAACAAAATAAAATTTTATCGTTGCACGAAATTGATTTTAGCGGCATGATTTTTTCGCCTGAAAATGCTGACTTTTTATTTATGCTAGCTAAACAATGTCCTGATATAAGAATAATTTCGAAATTACCAGTGCGTGAATTGGAATATAAAAAGGGCGATAATTTCGATGACTTGTTAACTCAGCTTAGAGCCTATCCAATCAAAAAAATTAAAGCTAATAGCTGTTCGATAAGCGACGCAGAAATCAAGCAATTGGTGAAAGTGATAGATTGTAACCAGCGATATTGTTTGGAGCATATTAATCTATCAAAAAATAATGTTATGGATGGTGGTGCTGCTAATTTGATGGATTTACTGAATAACAATCCACGTTTAAGTATTAATCTTAAAGAAAATCAAATTGGCACTAAAGAGTTCGAATTTAAACATGTTTCAGCGGAAAATATTAAGGAATTAATCCATAAATTAATGCTTTATCCTGTATCAAAACTTAAAATTAATAAAATTGGTTTAAGTGAATTAAACGAATTATTTAAAAAATTAGATCAAGCTCAAAGTCTTCGCGAGATTGATCTGACTGAAATGGCAATTCCTTCGGAATTCGAAACATTGTTATTAAAAATTAAACAATCAGGTATTAATGTTAAGTGCTCTCCGCAAGCATTAGAATTTCAAGACTTAACTCTTTCTGGAGATAATTTATCGATAGTATTTAACAAATTAAATTTATATCCGGTCATCAAGTTTTCGTTGACTCGATGTGAGTTTGAAGAAGCCGATATTAAAGGCATATTTGCTTTGTTGGCAAAAACACAAGCTAACTTTCTCAAAGAATTGGATTTATCAGAAAATGATATTGATATCGATGAAGTAAAAGCTTTGGCAGATTTAATTAAGCAATGTCAACATTTGGAACGTCTCAATTTGGCCAAAAACAAAATTTCTGATTCAGGTATCAGTATGATCGCTGATACATTGCGTAATTCGAAATTAATTATGTTAAATTTGCAAGACAATCCTGTTTTTGCTGACGGTATTGATGCAGTCAAACGATTGGCAAAAAAACATCCTTCTCTAAAGAAGATTGATTTAACCAGTAATTCGCCAGATGATGATGATAAATCCGATGACAAAGTAAAAGTAACTTCAACATTGATGAAATCAAAAGGTGCTGAATTAAAAGAGCCCAAGCAAGATAAGCGTGGTAAATCTGCTGGGTCTGCTTTGTCCTCAAGCCAAGGTTCGTTATTCAAATCAAAAGCCACAAAAACAGCTGCTGATTCTGAAACAGTGGAAGATGATTTTTTACTTATCGATAAAAAATCTATTCCAAGTCTTTAATAAACGGGGTCAAGGGTTTTGCGGGTGCGCGGGGTCAAAGCTATGTTTAAGTCAGCTTGATCCCAACTGAATCTATCTTTTGTAAGCTGACTTAAACAT
>JANWKO010000231.1 GCA_025451335.1 Gammaproteobacteria bacterium | reverse complement strand
TACAAGAGCCTGCGATATCATCTTTGGCAATTTATTCCCATGAAAACATCTTTTTATATCTTTTGAAATGCCTGGTGATTCTTTTAAAATTTTTTCAATTCTTGGTCTCAGTAAATAAATTTGTTTTACTTCATATTGGTGTGATTTTAATAATTCTATTATTTTTTCAATTTGTTCTAATCTATAGGGTCTAATCTGTGTATTGTTTTCTATTCTTGCAACCAAATTTTCAAATATTGTGAATGCAAGATATGTCTTATAATTTTCAAATGCTTTCCTAGATTCCTCTTCTTTCAGTTCGTTTCTGGGGGTAATGTAAAGCAAGCCATTTTTTGTATCTGAGACTAAAAATAATGGTCTGGGCATTATTTTCATATCTTTTCTGGCAACTACTTGCTTTTCATTTTGATGCAACATAAAAATTCCTCTTTAGAAAAGGGAATTATAAAATGAAAAAAATTATACAAATAGAGTATTAAATACCCTAAAAATGAAATGTCATTGAAATGATAAGTATAAAAGTTTAACCAATCGTGATTTTTTATTATATGGTAAATCTGTTTTTTTTATTTACTAAATAGTTTTCGACAGTACGATGAGAAAGCCGAGGAGAATTCAAATTAAATGATACTCCAATTACAGAAGATAATTTTTCAAGTTTAAGTTCCAACTCAATTAAGAAGTAAATTAAATAAGAAACAGGAAAACATAAACCATATTTTTTATCAAAGTCTTATATCACATTGCTTCCATATGTATGCGAAATCCCTCTAGAACGCATCTTACTCTCTATTGACTAAACTCATAATTTGTATTACAATTATGACATATAGGTATACCTGAGGTTATAGATATGGGCACATTTTCATTAAAATTACCTGATTCTCTCATTTATGAGATCGAATCACTTTCAAAAAAAAGAGGCATTACCAAATCGCTCCTGGTACGAGAAGCCGTGGTCGAGTATCTGCATCATAATCCGAACAAAAATCAAGGTTCATTTGGTGATCTGGCTTCTGATCTTTGCGGGTCTATTAAAGGACCTGGGGATTTATCAACTAATAAGAATTACCTAGATGGATTTGGCGAATGAAAAAAATTTTACTTGATACCGGTCCGTTAATAGCTTTTTTAGATGCAAATGATAAGCACCATTTATGGGCAAAAGAAAATTTTAATATTTTGAAACCTCCTTTTTTAAGTTGCGAAGCTGTTCTTGCAGAAGCTTGTTTTCTTTTAAATAAAATAAAAGCAAACTCAGAAATTATCCTTGAACTTTTACATCGGAATCTAATCACGCCATGTTTTGCATTAAAGGATGAAATATCTTCGATCAAAAAACTCATGACGCGTTATAAAAACGTTCCAATATCACTAGCAGATGCTTGTCTGGTTCGGATGTCTGAACAACATGCTAATAGTATTATTCTAACCTTGGATCATGATTTTCAAATCTACCGGCGTCATGGAAGAGAAATCATATCGACATTAATGCCTTGAACTCTGCAGTGATTCCTTGCCACCTTACTTGTGTTGTCAGTGCGTAATTACAAGTTCATACAGTAGCTTTATAAGTTTCTTTAATACGCTTCATCTCTGGGTCATACAACGGTTTTAATGAAACTGTTGCTGGATACATTTTTCCATTAATCTCCACCTCCCATTTGCTATTTGCCAAATAAGCCGCATCGATTGGTTCACCTGCATCAATCATTGCTAAACCCACCGCTCCACCGAGTGTAAAACCATATGAACCTGCGCGAACATAGCCAACGGGTTTGCCATTGCGATACATAATTTCTGCGTGAAAAAGCATTGGTTCAGGATCTTTTACTAAGACTTGCACTAATCTTCGTGTCATGGGGCCCGCCGCTTTTTTCTTCATCACAGCTTCTTTCCCAATAAATCCATTTGATTTATTGAGATCTACAGCAAATCCCAAACCACATTCATATGGATCATCGGTATTATCAATATCATGACCATAATCACGATAACCTTTTTCTAAACGCAAACTAGCAAGCGCTTTAAGACCTGCATGTCTAAGGCCGAGATGAGGAGCCGCTTTTCCAGCTTCAATTATCCGATCATAAACATGAAGCGCTTGATCTGCGGGGATATAAAGTTCATATCCTAATTCGCCGAGATAAGTAATTCGAATACATAACACTCGTGCATAACCTATATCAATTTCACGTGCTGTACGGAAAGGAAAAGCGTCATTAGATAAATTTTCTGTCGTCAACATTTGTAATAAATCGCGAGAATTCGGACCTTGAATATTCAATTGCCCAAAACCAGACGTCACATCTGTAACAAATGCATGCGCATCTTCAAGAATATGTCTTTTCATCCAGGTTTCAGCATGTCGGTGCATGGTGTCTGTGACAACAACCAGGAATTTTTCTTCACTCAATTTGGTGACCGTCAAGTCTGCTTCTAATTTTCCTTCCTGATTTAACCATTGCGTATATGTAATAATACCAACTTCACCATCTATATTATTTGCAGAAATGGTATTTAAAACACGTCCTGCATCACGCCCTTGAACATAAAATTTAGACATAAAAGACATATCCATGAGAATAACTTTTTCTCTAGTATTCTTATGTTCCGCCTCCCAATAAGGAAACCAATTCATCCTGCCCCAACTCAGTTTATCGACTTCAGGTTTTACACCTTTTGGAGCATACCAGTCAGCTCCTTCCCAACCACTGACATCTTTGAAATAAGCACCTGCTGCAATTAATCGATCATGAAAAGGCGATTTTTTGGCTCCTCGTGCAGTCTGAGGAGTCATAGTGGGATAATGACAACGATAAACTAAGCCTAACGATTCGACAGTTCGTGTCTTTCTATATTCTGGATTAGCTTGGTAAGAATGAAATCGATCAATATTCATTCCAGTTACATCAACATCGGATGTGCCGTTAATTATCCAGTGAGCCATCACTCTACCCAATCCGCCGCCAGTCAAAATGCCAATGGAATTAAGTCCTGCAGCAACAAAATAATTTTTTAATTCTGGTGCTTCTCCAACGATAGGTCGTAAATCAGGCGTAAAACTTTCTGGTCCGCAGAAAAATTTTTTGATGCCTGCATTTAACGTTATAGGAATACGTTGCATTGCTTTTTCGAGATAAGGAGTCATTCTATCCCAGTCAGGTTGAATTTCGCCAAAAGAAAAATCGGATGGAATTCCTTCGATTTTCCATGGCGCACACACGGGCTCAAATAGACCAATCATCAAGCCACCGACTTCTTCTCGATAATAACCATATGAAGAGGGATCTTCTAATACCGGCATATTTTTAGGAAGATCTTTTATTTCTTCAGTAATTAAATAATAATGTTCGGCAGCTTGATTTGGGATGACTACCCCTACTTCTTGACCCAATTGTCGTGCCCACATCCCCGTACAATTCACCACATATTCAGCTTGAATATCACCGTATGCAGTGCGCACGCCAGTTACAACACCGCGTTTTTGCAAAATGGAAATGACAGGCACTCGTTCAACGATGCGCACGCCTTTCATGCGCGCTCCTTTTGCCAACGCCATGGTGACATCGACAGGATTGATCTTGCCATCTTCTTTTACATAAAAACCTGCCAATAAATCATCTACTCGAGCTAATGGAAAAAGTTGTTTTATTTCGGTAGGTGATATTTCATGAACATCAACTCCACAATACCGATTAAAAGCGGATACACGTCGATATTCTTCTAAACGATCTTCATCTGCTGCTACTTCAATAAAACCTACAGGATTGAATCCGGTCGCATGCCCTGTTTCTGCTTCCAATCGGCTATAAAGATTTCTTGAATATTTACGCATTTCAGTAGACGTTTCTGACGTCGAACCAAATGTCACCATTAAGCCGGCAGCATGCCATGTTGTACCTGACGTTATTTGATCCCGTTCCAATAAAACGACATCTTTCCAACCCATTTCCGCTAAATGATAGGCAGTTGAGCAACCAACAATTCCGCCACCAATCACTACGACACGAGCATTTTGCGGTAATACAATACTGGATGATGACACAGAAAAACTCCTATTCTAATGAGAAAAAATATTTTTCTTTAATTCGGCAGTCGAACCCGTAGCAAGTAAGAAGAAAGTCCTCGAAGCAAAGTTCAACTGCCGAATTTAGGATTATGGCAATGTATTCTGTGGGATCTTCCCAGTCAAGCCAGCAAATTATAATAATCTCTTATTTTTGTAAATTTTGTAAAAAATAACAGGTTACTTTCAATAAATTTATAAATAAGTACAGGTAAAAAAACATAATTTTTATATGATATTGATTTTTAAGCTAAATTTTATTTTATCTCAGTGCTTTAATTTTAAACAGAATGTTCAGAAATTAACTGTTCACACTTGCGGCATGATCTATAGACTAGCGGACACGCCCGTGCGTATGACCGTGCTCGCTAGTCCTCTATATATCAATAATCACCTTAATCGCTTTCGAATCAGCTGCATGACTAAATGTTTCATATGCATCAAGGATATTATCGAACTTAAAATGATGACTAATGAGTGAGGTGGGGTTAAATTTTTTCGCTATCAATGTTTTTAAGAGCATTGGCGTTGTGATTGTATCAACTAATCGGGTAGTAATGGTTATGTTATGAGAACATAATCTTTCTAAATGTAAATCTACTTTAACACCGTGCACACCAATATTTGCGATGGTTCCTCCAGCTGCCACGATATCTTCGCACAATACAAAAGTTTCAGGAATACCCACTGCTTCAATTGCAGTATCAACGCCACGCTTATTGGTTATATCAAAAACGGTTTTAACAGCATCTAACTTTTTATTATTAATCGTTGTCGTAGCACCCAATTTTTTTCCCATCTCAAGGCGATAATCATCAGGATCGATCATAATTATTTCAGCAGGTGAATAAAATTGTGCAGTTAATAACGCTGCTAATCCAATGGGACCGGCCCCCACGATAGCAACAGTATTGCCGGGTTGAATTTTTCCATTAAGCACGCCACATTCGAAACTGGTTGGTAAAATATCACTTAAAAGAACAACAGCATCATAATCAATATCAGATGGCAATTTGTAAAGACTAGTATCAGCATAGGGAATTCTAACATACTCAGCTTGCGTACCGTCGATTTGATTTCCCAAAATCCAACCACCATCTACACAATGTGAATACATGCCTTTTTTACAATATTCACACTTTCCATCAGAGGTAATACATGAAATAAGAACATGATCACCTACTTTAAGAGTTGTAACAGATTCACCAATTTTGTCTATGATGCCCACTCCTTCATGACCGAGAATTCGACCCGGCTGGCAAGTTGGAACATCGCCTTTTAAAATATGAAGATCTGTTCCGCAAATGGTGGTTTTGATTATTTTAACTACCGCGTCAGTGGGTTTCATTAATGCCGGAATGGGTCTTTCTTCTAACGATTTTTTTCCGGGTCCTTGATAAATTAATGCTTTCATAGCAATCTCCTATTTTAATAAATATTTACTTAGAAATTTTTTGATGTCACTTAGGGTAAATTTATCTGAGTAATATCCAATATAATTATCAGGACGAATAATATAAACGGCAGGTTTTATTACGTTGTAGCGTTGATGCAACAATCCATTCACATCACAAATATATCCTTTCTGATTATTACTATTTTCTTTTGCAATTAAAAATGTTTTAAGAATTTTTGAAAAATTGGAATTTAAAGATTGCTGCAACAATTTGATCTTTGTTAAAAAATCTTTTTTAGGGTTGTTTCCTAGAAATATCAAAACTGTATGTAAAGGATGATTGAAATAACGATATAAAAAATTATTATCGTCAATTAAAACATTAGGTGCTCGCTCTCCTTGACGGGGAGATTTTCTTGAAAGATTCTTATTATAATCAATAATAAGACTTTTTTTGTATCTAGTATTTAATTGAGTTAGTTCTTTACCAATATTTTTTGAAAGGTATGGATAGTATGATAACTTTTGACTAAAATTTTTCAAATTTTTAAAAAAGGATTTATCAAAAATTACCATCTTTGTTAAATATTCGGTTTGCTTAACAATATTTTTGTCAATTGGGTAACGTTCAGCTTGATAGCTATCAAGCAAACTAAGATGAGCTTTTTTCTTAATAACCAAAGAAAGCTTCCAGGCAAGGTTAAAAGCATCTTGTATTCCTGAATTCATGCCCTGACCACCTGCTGGTGAATGAGCATGCGCAGCATCTCCAAGAAGAAAAATAAAATTATCACGCAAGCGTTTAACAATTTTTCCATGTATCCAAAACGGAGAGATCCAAGAAACCGAATTTACCACATAATTTCCATATGTTCGTTCCGCTACAACTTCCCGGACTTCTGGTTCTGTAAAATTTTGTCTAGGGTGACTGAGATATAGATTGGCACTCAAACGATAATTTTTTGAACCCCATGGAAAAGCAGAAAATAGCGTAGCTCTATCAGGAAAAATATTTCCTTTATCAAAAAAGACATGAATTTCATCTGATGGTAAATGAGAATCCATTTGCGCATCAGCTACCATGAATTGTTCAGTAAGATCCTCGCCTGGAAATTTTATACCGCATCTTTCTCTAACTGTACTATTTACGCCATCACATGCTATCAACCAATTAGTTTTTATATTTTCAATATTGCCATCACCCTTACGAATAGTGCACTCAACTCCATCATTCATTTGTTTAACATCAACTAATTCTGAAGATCTTTCCACATTTATCTTGTATTCTGCTAATTTCTTTGCTAATAAATGTTCAGTATCCTTTTGTGGCACCATCAAGATAAAATGATAAATTGAGTCTAATTGATTAAGAGAAAGAGTTGATAATTGTACACCTTTTTCATAAAAATTGATGGCGTTGCACCGATGTCCAATTTTTAAAAATGGGTCTAAAGTTCCAATCGCATCAAATATTTCTAAGGTGCGCGTTTGAATCCAAGTCGCATTAGATCCCTTTGTCGACTCTGGTTTTTTATCAATGATACGAAATGAAATTCCATGACGAGCCAGTTCACACGCCAACATTAATCCAGTAGGGCCCGCACCCACAATAAGCACTGGCAATTTCTTCATATCGGTTCCTCTTA
>JANWKO010000230.1 GCA_025451335.1 Gammaproteobacteria bacterium | reverse complement strand
GAATAATGAAATTCCCTACCGTAAATTTATTAATCCAATTGAAGCCTTGGCTTTCTTAAAAAACCAAGAAAACCTCGCACCAAATTCGAAAGAATTTCTTCAAGCTTCTAACGATTCATCTGAAGACTTAATTCAACATGGTAAATCCGTTGTCAATATAAATTTGACTCAAATTCATAATAAATTATATGACTCTAACCGATTTAATCTTACCTCCGTAATTGTTATCGATCATGATATGCCAGGTATAGATGGAATCGAATTTTGTAAACAACTCAAGGATTCAAAAATTAGTAAAATTATGCTAACAGGAGCAGCCGACCATAAGGTCGCTATTAAAGCATTCAACGACGGTATAATTCATAAATTTATTATGAAAGATGATCCCGAAGTTTTCCAAGCTTTAGATAAAGCAATTCTAGAGCTGCAACAAAATTATTTCTCTGAATTATCAGGATTAATCATTAAAAATTTGACTGCTGGCACTTGTTCTTATTTAGAAAATGAGAAATTCATTAAGTTCTTCTCAGATATCACTAAGGCTTATCAAATAACTGAATTATATCTGATCGATCCTATCGGTAGTTTTCTCCTTTTGGATAAAAATGGTGCCTTAATCTGGTTTATCGTTAAATCCGATCAAGACATTGAAAATGATTGGCAAATCGCTCAAGATCAAAATGCTTCCGACAATATTATCAATGCACTTCAAAACAGAGATAAATTGCTATTCTTGTTTTCAGAAGATGATTATAAACAACCAGTGGATGAATGGAATTCTTACCTGTATCCCACGAATAAAATAGATGAAATACCTGGTTGTTATTTTGCACTTATTAAAGAAAACAATTCTCGCAAGGTGACAGGGGTCGATAGAGATAAAATTTATCCTTATAAGTTATTTGAAAATATTACCGCCTAGTATTGATAGGATTTTGGAAAAATTGAAAACAAAACTATTGACTATTTATCAGCAATTATTAAGAATTACCACCTTAGGACTTTGCCATACAATACGGCAAATAAAGAGGACTCGTATGAAACAACTTTTACGAGGCTATCAATGAATAAAGAAATCCTCACAGAAAAAGAAGCGTCTGAATATATAGGAATGAGCAGGAGTTTTTTACGACAGGACCGAATGAATGGTTACCGGACAAATAGAACTCCTGGTCCCACTTTCATCAAAATTGGCAGAGCAATTCGTTATAGCAAGAGTGACTTGGAACAATGGCTCAACCTACATCGAAAGATTCGCACTAATATCTAACTCATTCAAGCCGCGATATTGTTTCGCGGCTTATTATTCACTATTAGAATTTTATCAACGTTTCATATTGTGTCATTTTTGCCTATTTCATTTCTCTTAATTTACACACTTCTTCCATTTCTTATTATAATCATACTCAATTAGAAGCTTGCGACGTCGAATGAAAATGAATATTAAAAAATGATCATAAGTGCATTGAGATACATTGTTCTTGCACTCCATTTGCACTCCAGAAATATTGCTCGGTCAAGGATAATAAATATAACCTATTGATTTTACTAATGGAGCCGAGGAGGATCGAACTCCCGACCTTCGCGTTGCGAACGCGACGCTCTCCCAGCTGAGCTACGACCCCTGCAAGATTAAGACGCTTTCAAAAATGTTTTTTCCGCATCCGTCGATTCTCTTCCTAATAGAAGATTACGCTGTGGAAAACGGCCAAATTCTTTTATCACTCTAAAATGGGCATAAGCATAAGCAAGAAACAATTGATAAACTTGAGTCGTTTCACTCATGGATAATGATACTAACGCTTGAAACAACCGAATGGATTGTTCTTGACTTTGCACGTCTTCAGCATGAACTAAAGGCATATAAAAAAACACACGCTCAATCAATGTCAGGGATTGATCCATTTTATTTAACAATCCTTCAGCACATAACTCTTGCGCAATTTTATCGTGTGTAAATGCTTGCGCAGAATTTCGATAAAAACATCGAGAAAATTGATCGAGTAAAATAATTAGTGCCAGACGTCCACGAGGTGTTTTAGACCAATCTGTTAATTCACCACCTTCAGCTGCTTGAAAATCATTTTTAAAATTTTCTAATAAGGTTTCTTTTAATGATTCATTTTCTCCAAACCATAAATTGGTACGATCGCTTGAAGGTAAATCGGCGCGACCAAGATCACCAAACCAAAAAGTTAGCAGCTCATGGACACGATCAGCCATTTTATTATCACCATATGTTTTCATGACTTATATTATTCAGGATAGCATAAAGAACCTAGAATTGTGCTTAACTTTAACTCGAGCAATTTCTTCTTTTATTCTATAAACTTGTCTAAGTTACAGATTTTATTCAACTTTTTTTATCCTCAAGACTTCGCTGCGAACAATCTTATAAGACATTGATTCTATGGTTATTTTATACAATCGCATTCTTAGTTTCGCAATTAAAACTTTCCTGAATATTGCTATTAGTTGTATTTATGTTTGTTTTAACTATAGCTTCAATCATTTTCGAAACTAATTTCTCTGTTTTTTGCTCTCTATCAAGATGCGGATCAAATTCAGCAATTTCGGCACCAATTAAATTCGATTTATTCGCCATTTTACTTAATGCCTGATAAAGCTCTTTTGCCAAAAGACCATCAGGTTCTGCAGCACCTGTTCCAGGTGCATCACTAGGATCAACGCTATCTAAATCTATTGTTAGTCCAAATCCAACTGTATTAGCTGAAACAATTTTTACAGCCTCTTGCATAACAATATCTAATCCACGTTGTTTGACTTCATCCATAAAAAATATTTTCACTTGTAGTTTTTTTAGTAATTCTTCTTCACCTTTTTCAAAACTTCGCACGCCTATCATACAAACATTTTTAGGATTTAATTTAGGTTCATTATTTAAGATATGAGTCAAAGATGGTGCCCCATGTCCTAACAAACAAGCCAACGGCATACCATGAATATTTTCACTAGGCGTTGTCTCATACGTATGGCTATCCATGTGGGCATCGATCCAAATCAATCCGATTTCGCCTTGGCTTTTAAGAGCATGCGACGCACCGCTCCATGTTCCAATAGCGGATGAATGATCGCCACCAAGCACAATAAAAAACTGCTTATTTTTAGCGTTTTCACATGTCGTAGTAGCTAGTTGAGTAGACAGATGCGTCACTAGATTTAATTTTGAATTTTCATTAGATTTCGGTAAAGTTAACATCTTTTCCCATTGCAACTTTATTCCTTGACTATTAAGGTCAGACAAATAGGGAGACTCAGCTAGCACAATGGGTCCATCCCCACTACCCGGCTCAGCAGCACCAATACCTGATGCATAGCCAATTAAGTTTATTTTTTTTGTAAGAGACATTTTTTATTCCTGTTAAATTTATTTTCCAAAGCTTGCTGGTTTTTTCTTTGGTGAGGGTTATGTTTTACTAACACCAGTAGCATTAAAAGTTTGCATTGCAGATCCAAGACCTTTTAACTGGCAATTCACCGTTTTATCGACTGGAACAGGTGCCGGTGAAATTTTATATTCTGGTGTCATTGGTTCATTTAATAATTTTGCCACATCGGAACAATTTGTGATAGAAACAGCTTTAGGATTTTTCTTTTTATACAATTTGTAATTTTCTGAATTCGCATTTGATAAAGACAAAGCCATCTTTTTTATTGCTCTAGCTCGAGTATCAGCTGCTATATCAAATATCTTTGGAATAGAGATTGCCCCTAAAACAAATAATACAATCAAAACAATAACTAGTTCAATAACATTGAAGCCTTGTTGTTTATGCATAAAAATTTTCCTTAAATAAGAGTCAGGCTTGAAATATGGACTTATTTCGTTGATAAGTTTATATTTCAAGCCGGACTCCTATTCCTATTCTAAACAACTTTGCAATTGACGCCCAGATCATTTTACAATTTAACTTTTCTCGCAATATAAAAGGATGAATGGGATGAATGTTCAAGAAAATGCAAAATTCGTAGATAACTTCTGGGACAACTCTATTCTCCCAACGCTGATGGATTATATTCGCATTCCCAATAAATCACCTATGTTTGATCCCGATTGGCAGCAACATGGACACATGGAAAAAGCAGTCAAACTCTTGTCTGACTGGTCTCAGGAAAATGCGGTTTCTGGTATGAAATTAGAAGTCGTTCAACTACCCGATCGAACCCCTGTTATTTTCATAGAAATTCCCGGGGATACTGATGATACTATTTTGCTTTATGGTCATCTGGATAAACAGCCAGAAATGCGGGGCTGGGATGCGGATTTAGATCCTTGGAAACCTGTTTTGAAAGGTGACAAACTATATGGACGTGGCGGCGCTGATGATGGTTATTCGACATTTGCTTCTCTCGCTGCCATTAAAGTATTAAAGCAACAAAACATACCTCATGCACGCTGTGTCATTTTAATTGAGGCCTGCGAAGAAAGCGGCAGCCGCGATCTTCCTTTCTATATTGAAGCGCTCGAAAACCGCATTGGTAATCCAAGTTTAATCATTTGTCTTGATTCAGGCTGCGTGAATTACAACCAACTTTGCATGACAACTTCTTTGCGCGGTTTAGTCGGTGGAATTTTAACGATTAATATTTTAAAACAAGGTGTACATTCTGGCATGGGCAGCGGAATTGTCCCTTCTTGTTTTATGATATTACGTCAATTATTAAACCGTATCGAAAAAGAATCTAATGGTGAAATCTTATTACGAGATTTATTTGTTGAGATACCATCACAGCGTATTGAACAAGCCAAACAGTTAGCAAAAACCTTAGGGCACGATGTTTATAAAGATTTACCTTTTCAAGATGGTGTAAAACCCATTTCAGGTTCTACAGTCGATCATATTTTAAATCGCACTTGGCGCCCTGCTCTTTCTATTATCGGTGCAGATGGTTTACCGAATACTGAAAATGCTGGGAATGTGACTATTCCATCTCTGAAAGTAAAATTATCCATGCGTTTAGCACCCATATGCGATGCAAATATGGCGAGTCATTTATTAAAAAAAGAACTAGAAAAAAACCCGCCTTTTCAAGCACAAGTAAATTTTGAAGTAAAAGAATCATCTTCGGGATGGAATGCGCCCGAAGAAAGTCCCTGGCTAATTGAAGCAGCAAATCAAGCATCGCAAAATTATTTTGGTGCCGAAGCAGTCTATGTTGGCGAAGGTGCTTCTATTCCCTTTATGGGCATGTTAGGAAAAAAATTTCCACAAGCACAATTTGTTATTACGGGAGTATTAGGACCTGAATCAAATGCCCATGGACCAAATGAATTTTTACATATTCCAACTGGGAAAAGATTAACAAGTTGTGTTGCTGAAATTATTGCAAAACACTTTCGAGCTAAAAATTCTGGCTAGTCAGTGCTTAACATTAGCAAAGCGGGAATTTACAAAAAGCTAAATCACCTTTGAACAAAACATATTAGGTGTCAAAACACGCGTATTTTCGATTTTCCCCGTTTTAAACAAACCAGCTCTATGATCACCCGTCACTAAATAATTAGCCTTTCCTTCTATGCACATACTTATTAGAAAACTATCATTCGGATCATTTGCTTCTGTTTTGAGAACCAAGTGCTTCAAAATTATT
>JANWKO010000229.1 GCA_025451335.1 Gammaproteobacteria bacterium | reverse complement strand
GCAGAAAAAGAAGGTGCAACCGGCCTGACTGAAGAAATGCTCGCAAATAGAATTAAAGAATCCACTATTACTCTAGCAATAATTGATTCCAAAAAAGGATGTCAAGGTTTTGTGAGTTATTTTTCAAATGGAGAAATTGGCTATCTTTATAATACTGCAATCCTTAAATCAGAACGTGGTCAAGGAATTGGAAAATCCTTGATTCATAACTTATGCCAGCGACTACCTGAAAAGCAGCCCACTTTTCTCATTACTGCCACAGAGGGAGATAGTAAGATTGCAGCTAGAAACTTGTATGAGCTTTTTGGTTTTAAAATTTTAAAAAATCTTCCAGAAATGAGAAAATTGGCTATAGTTAAGGATATTCTTCAAATGCGCCCCAGTTTATCCCATCGTTTTCCTAGGTGAGTAAGGAGGTGGCGGTGCCTCTGATTCTGAAGCTACTGATTTAGATTCAAAAAAAACGGACGACGCATAGGTCGGAGGCGGAATACTGGGAATATCTTTTTCATGTTCCAATATTTTTGCATGAGAAATTTTAACTTGAATCTTTGGTTCGAGTTGGCTAGGAGCATCCGATTTTATGATTTGTCTTTTTGATTCGAGCTGGATATAAGTATCAGCTTTTTTATCTTCTCTCTTTGATGCAAGCTGGATATAAGCGTCAGCTATTTTAGCTTCTCTCTTTGATTCACGCTGAATATAACCATGAGCTATTTTGTCTTCTCTTTTTTGTTCATGCAGAAAAGGAGGAGATAGTAGTATTATTTCATCGGCATCATCCCTGTCCTCATAATCATGTCCGTAAACTACATTATAACCTTGCGAAATATCTTTAATAGTTTTTTGTAAATTTGCAATAGTGAAAAAATTTTTTCCTTCTAATTTAAAAACATGATCTTTTATTATTTTATCAATCTTCTTCTCAAATTTATTTTTTTCGTTTCTAGCAAGAGGATTATTATTTTTTATCATTTGGTATATATCTAAAGCATCTTTTTCTTTAGAGAAACGATGGAAATAAGAGCGGTTATTTTTAAAAAAATTAACAATCCTTTGATCCATTGGAGTAGCTGATGTGAGTTCAATTTGTAAGATTCTATTTTCAATAATTTTTTTTGCATTTACGTATTTTTTATTATTTGCAATTATTGTGTCTATATTTCTATAAGTCTGCAAAACTTCCAGACTATTAGAAATTTTTTGCATCCAAATGTTTATTAAGCTTAAACCCGTGCAAACGCTTACCTTATTTATTACATCCTTCAACAACCTTGTCCCAAGTTTTGGATCTTTGCTAAGAATATAATTCATTATTTGCAAATGCGATATTTTCTTTTCTCCGTAAGGGACTACATCAATAAAAAGTCTTTTTGAATCGCGATCATTAAGAGTATTTAAATAATTACTCAGAAGAATTGAAACATTAGGGTTACGTTCGAAATTTTTAAAATTTTCCCAAGCAGCATTTTCAGCTCTTTCTTCATCTGAAATGCGATATCCACCGGGAGGTGTACCAGGAGCCATGCGAATTCCCTCTCAAAAAATTTGCTGAAGAATACCATCATTTTAATTTCGAAACAAACACAATCACTTTTCAAAATCTTAATAAATCAATGTTGAAATTTTGGTTACAAAAAACCATGTACTTTTATATCAATATGATTTTTATGAACAAATTTCTTTGTCACTCGAGGCGATAAAGTGAAGATTTAGCTATCATTTAGCAAAAAATGATGAATGATTGCATGTTATAATATTATAAATAAGTGAGCTTCTTGTTTGAATTAATTGCAAGTAAAAAAGGTGAATATTTCTTTGCAACAAATCAATCAATAATAAAAGTTATTTATTAAGGAGAATTCAGATGAAACTTACAAGCATGTTCTATAGAAGCATAGCAATAGCAGCATTTTTCGCTTTTCCTTTGTTAAGCTTTGCTGGGTACGGTTTTTATGTTGCAAATGATACAACCTACGATGGATCATATAAAGCTGGAACCAAATGCTCAACCACTGAATTCGGTGTAGCAGGGCTCGCGACAAAAAAATCCCTCAGTGGTATTAATGATACGTTAACAGCTACGTTATGTGGAGATGCAAAAACAAATTGTGTAATGGATGTTTACATGACAAAGGATTGCAGTGGGCCGACTATCGCTACTGTGACATTTGATCAAGACAAAGGAATCGTTAATTTGGATATTAAAAAGGGCACAGGTTTTGTTGTTAACAAGCAGTCTGATAGAACAGTTTATGTTGGCGGCGGCCCTTTGCCAAAATAGCAAATAGCTATTTAAACGACATAACTTTTCATAATTCATGCCACATTAATACTTGGTAAAACAATAGACAATTGTTTTGATGTCTCTTGGTCGCGATGCAAGTCTATTAAAATCATTAAAAGCAGCTTAAAGAAAAAGATCCCATGTTTGAAAAAGACAAAACTATGGAAAGACTGCTTCCTAAACTTTGATAAAACAGTTTATGACGCCAGTTTTGGTTAAAAAATGAATTGGAATTGGCGTTTATAATATCACTTATTATCGGATTGACCTTACAAAGTTAAGGCTGCCACTTGATGCGAAACCCGACCTGAATTTATGCATGGGATTCGCTTCCCAAATCTATTTTCACCAAAGACGACTTTTATTTGAGTAGCCTATCTTAATTATTACTCTAGAATGATTGTTGCTCACATGTCTAATCAAAAAATTAAATCTGAAGAATTTTCCATTTCATCTTTTCATTAAATATTATCTGTGATAAAAGTCATTAAATCATGTTCAATTTAATACTTTATTAAATTTGACAGTTGGTGTCTATTGCCGAATTTAGGATTATTAAATAAGGAAGAAAAAATGCAGTCATCATCACTATCCGATCCAAGTCAAGTACAAGTACGTATTCAAAAAGATGGAAATGAGTTTGGTAATAAAGCTGCTAACTTGAAGGAACTCGAGCGATTAGCCAAAATAATCGCATCAGACAAATTAAAAGTTCAAATTCCTGAAATTAATCCTATTGGTCATACAGTAATTCATGATCATTTAAGTCATCACGCTCCTCAATGGCAATCATTGTGGGATGAATTTGTAAAAGCGCAAGGAAAAGAGCAATCCCTGCAACCAAAAGCAATTGTACATTTAAAAAGCTTACAAACTTTAATTAAAAAAACGTTCAAAGAACATCCTGTAATCAAAGAAGTTGACCGTTTTGCGCATGACATGAGTTTAAAAAATGCCAATCTCATGGTACGAAGCACAGGAAAAGAAGATGATGTGGTTGCGGCAAATCCTGGGGGAAATACCAGCGTTGCTGCAGTGAAGCCTGATGTCAATTCCATATCAGAAGCGATAGGGGTAGTGATAGCCTCGTATTTCAGTGAAAAATCCTTAAAACAACGCTTGTTAAGTCCTCCACCAGCGAATGATATTACACAGACTCCTTTTATGCCTGTTTTGCTGCAACGGATGATTGGCGAAAAAGTCCATCAATTGAAAAAAGACGAAATAACTAAAGTTTCGTCAGAAAAAAAAGAACTAAAGGATGCAAAAGAATCTAAACATTCTTTTGAAACTAAAGAAATTGATCAAATTGATGAAGCATCTGCCTCTAAAAAACTTATTTGTTCAGGTGTGATGTATACCAATGAAGGTAAAATCACAATTCAAGTCGCTCCAGGTCATGGTGAACTGATTGTCAATAGCAAAGCGCCTTTTGACACGTTTTTCTTGTCAAGAGATGATTATGTTTATCCTACCATCTATAAAAAAGTATATCGTTTAGCTCCAACACCAGACGAGCATGAACGAAAATTATCGTTTGTAAAAAATACCAAGGAATTACAGAATTCACCTGCAATTCCAAATGAAAAAGTATTAGAAATTGGCGCGATTGGCCGACTCATTGAAACGCATTACGGCATGCCAATGGATGTTGAGCTTGTTTATAATCCAGAAGATGAAGTGATTTATCTAGTACAAGCCAGACCAATTCCAAAAGGCGAAAGGGGAAAGTTAAAACCTTCTTCCTTTCCACCTGATAAAATTCCAGAAATCAGACAGGATAAAACCATCAACATTGCGAAAGCTTCTGTAATCAGCCCCGCAGATCATGCAGCAAAAGTTATTGTTAAAAAGCCAGAATTATTAAATTGTGAAAATTTAGAAACAGCGTTGAATTATTATCTTGCCCAAAAAAAATCGCCTGTGAAATCTACCATTGTTAAAAACATGGCGCCAAGTACTTCACACGAAGCAGCTCAATTCAATGCAAAAGCGATACCCGTTTTGCAATATGATGATCCTGATCAAATTGAAGAATGGATGAAAAAAGATAAATTTGTATTAATTGTTGATCCGCAACGTAATCAAATCGTAGATTGGACGAACAAAGTAAAAGATTACGAAAATGTAGAAGAGGAATTGTATAAAGACAAAGTTCTTGAACGTGGTCGTTTCCGCTCTCCATTGCCTCCTAAAGTGACAGTTTATCCAACTGTACCATTTAAAGAAAAAATTAAGCCTATTTTTCAATCAAATTGGTCAGATGAACTTAAGAGAGATGCGAAGGATACAATAGTATTGAATGCAAAAAAACCTTACAGCGAGTTAGAACATATGCTGGAAGTCTTGGAGGCTGCTAAAGCAGGTGATAAAAATGAAGCTGCACAGAAAGCGCTTTTATCAATTCAATTTCACATATATCGTTTAGCAAAACACAAAAAAAATGATCCTTTGTTTCAACAAGCCGTTGTTTTTTGCAATAATTTGAAAAAAGGGTTGCTGCGCTTTTCAAAATTAGACAAAACGTCTGATATTGAAAAAGAACGTGAAGAATGGCTGGATTTAGTTTCTAAAGTAAGTGCTTTAATTGTAAATAGAGGTGAATCATTACTTTTCTCTGATTCAATTTATCAACGTGCACAAGATATCAAAGATGAGAAATATGCAAAACAAGCTATACCTAGTGACGTAAAACTTGATGAAAGACAATTCACCTATTTTAAAGAATTCATTAAACTCAAAAAGATTATCTTAGATGCTGAAGGTCAACAGCAATGGACACGATTTATAGCAGACTGTTGTGAAAATAGAGAATACACTAAAAGACTGAAGCAAATCATACAATTTATAAAAGGTTATAACATAGAATCTGACGTATTAAATGTTATCTTTACTGAATGTGTTAATGAAAAATTAGCTACGAAACATATTTTATTGAAATTAGGTAAAGAATGCGCGAATACCAAAGAACAACTTGATGCTATGCAATTAGAACAATCCCGAGCTTTGATACAAGGATGGGTTAACCGTTGCAGCGAATGGAGTAATCCAAATGAATTTGATCAACTCTATAAAGAATATATAAAAGAAATTAATTCTCTCATTACAAAATTAACCATTGATAAAAATACCACTAGAATGGTGAAAAAAGCCATTTTAAAAACAGTTCAAGAATTAACAGATATGATGGATACTACGATTAAAGCAATGAAAGGTAGCCCAGAATATCAAACCGATGAACAAATCTCATTACAAGTCAAACGGTTTATTTTGCTTCTAGAGCCATATCATGAATTGATGCAAACATGGTTACAGCAAATTGATACAAAACAATTTGATAAATGGGAAGAAAAAGTAAGAGCAGGGTTACGTTCTGGAAAAGATTATATTTTGAACCAAATACGTAATCGCTTTAACAAGTTGAAATATCATGCAGACAAAACCCAACTGAATCCATCGGGTAAATTTTCTGTTGACTCAGCACGTATTGGTAGTTCGGCTTCATTTTATCTTCAATTTGTTTGGAAGGTATTAACGTTAGAAGATATGTTCACTTTATTTCATCAAAATATTTTGGCAAGCACCATTTTTCTAGGCAAGGATTCACAAATTAAGCAAGAATTATTATCCAAAGATTTACAACCTATTTTAGAGCATTTTGCTAATGCTGAAGGAAGTAAAAAAATTGATTTATTGGGGATTGAGCACAATTATCCTCTCATTCGTTTAGAGTTTAATTTACCTTTACGAAACCATGCCGCTAAATTTGTATTTGAATACAATCAAATTAATCATGGCATTAAGTTAAAAACCAATTTTTTTGGTAATAATATTGGTAATTACATGTCAAAGGCTTGCAAACTCGCAAGCCAAGAAGGATTGCTGCTGGAAAGCTTAGGCGTACATACCAAACAGCATCCGACTTATAATCATTCTAGTTTTAATCTAGAATTTGTTTGGGAATGGAATGCCTCTGAGAATGTGAAGCTGATTCCTTTGTTCAAAAAAGCATTCTTGAAATATGGGCAAATTCCATTTGGTGGTGAAGATACCAAAACCTTATTTTCCTATCTTAAGAATGAAGAGCGATTCAATCTTTTAATAACTGGCGCTGAAGGATTACTTCTTAGTCTTAAAGGTTCAAATAAAAATATTTTTGAAAAGAATAATTTATTAATTTCAGTTATTACACAAATTCAAGAAATCAATAAACCTCTTACAAAAGATGAGCATATAAGAATTGCTAATTTATTCATTAGTCATTTGCAAATCTATATCAATGTTTTGAATAAAGGCTTGACTACAAAAGCGACTCATTATGCCGATGTATTGCTTAAGAAAGCATTAGAACATGTTAACTTTGCAAATGCATCCATATCTGAAACAGTTGAAACGAAACATCTCAAATTGGCGATTGTCGATATGACTAAAGAAATTGAGGTGAAAGCCAAGTTATATAATAACGAAGCCAGAATCTTAACTGAGCATCTTAAACAAAAATTGACAAGTGTAGCAGGAACGAAAATCATTAAACTCCTTGGCGGTAAAGAAATTGCGAGTAATTTAAAACATTGGCGCACAGGTGCGCATGCTGAAAGATTACTACATCAAATACATTTGGCGGAAAGAGGTAAGATGAGTTATGTAGATGTTCTACATACACGTACCAAATCGTTATTATCTGCTGCTAAAATCAACCGTTATTTTACTGCAAAACCTATCGATACAACCAAATCAATTAACGATGTTTTACAATTCTCTATATTAACTAATCCAGCGCCTACTCCAAATGAAGTCATTAAAAATACGATGAATGCTTATTTAAATCGCAAATTAGGATCGGTGAGAAATAAATTCAAACACACGGATAACTTGGCCAGAGAAATGATAGGCATGACTATGAGTGGCCAAGAATACAAAGAAATTATTGAATATGCAGAGCAACAATATACAGGAAAAGGTGGGCATTTGTCAGGAGGAAGAATGTTTGCTTATCTATTGAATTTATTGAAATCGGTTTATTTGCCTTCTGTACCCTTATTAGAATTAAAAGAGCACGAAGAGAAGAAAACTGTTCCAGAATCTGCTCTTAAATTTTTTGATAGAAAGCCAGTAGTAATTCATACAGGTGGATTAGAATTTCCTCCAAAATTAAGTTTAATCTGAAGAGACTAGTAGCTATGACTATTGCAAGAAAATCTAAACAATCGATTCAGAAACCTTCGGAAGATCAATTAACAGAATGGTATTGGTGTGCGCTTTCTAATGGCTATTTTAACACAGCGAAGTTGCTTGCTGAAATGGGAGCAGTGCCACTTAAACCCACACCACGTGATTTTCTTCAATTTCTTGATATGAACCAGGGAACTAGCATTGTAAAGCCCAAGGTTTTGCTTATATAATTATAAGTATAAGCACTTTATAATTTTACGGTTGTCTCTAAGCATATGCTTAGAGACAACTTACCTGAGACTTTTTTATCAGATTGATAATCTATCGCCATCATGTTTACAAATATTAGCTTCTTTATATAAATTTTCAAACTGTGTCATGAGTATGTTGATTTTGTCACTACTATAATTAAGTTCTTTCGCTTTCTCACAATAATCTTTTGCTTCTTGTAATAATTGAATTTTTTTATCCAAAGCACTTTCCTGATTTGCCTGAGCGATTACGATTTTTGCTAAATGATAATTAATTTCAGCAGGCACCCCTTTTTCTAGGTATTCATATTTGCTATATGATTTTAATATTAAGTGCGCTTCTGTTAATCTTCCTTTGCGATATTCATCCTCAGAAAGTTGTAATATTGAAGAAGGTTTTTCCTCTGACACTAATTGCATTCCGTAAAAGGGGTGAAATAATGCCAATCCTTGTTTAAATGGACCTTTTTCCTCAGCAGGCTTTTCAACAAACGCTGTTTTTCTTTCTTGATCAGCCAGTATACGTGCAAGAAAGCGAACAGTTTCAATATTGCGATATTGCACAGCGGCATCAAATGCAGTGAAGCCTTTATTATCCTTTGTATTTAAGTCTAATTTTAATTCATCAATAAAATATTTTAATTGTTCTGGTTTTCCTGACCTAACAACATGATGTAATAGTCCTTCGCCTTTTTTATCACGTGCAGAAACATTTGCTTTTGCTTCTATGAGATATTTGACAACTTCAAAACGATCACCCATTTCGATTCCAGATGCAGCCATTAATAATGGTGTACCCATCCAGGTTGAGTTTTCTAGTTCTGCTTTTCCTTCATTCACTAAATATTTAACGATTGGTAAACTATGTTCTTGATAATCGAACAAAAGTGTCATCAATGGCGTATAGCCATATTGATCTTTCATGTTGACTAATTCGGGGTTTAGTTTAACTAAATATTGAACTGCAGGTAAACTATACACAGCTTTATGTAAGATAGTCTTTCCAGTTTTATCTACGGCATTGGCATTGACTTTTGCTTCTTCAATAAAATATTGAATTATATCCTTTGTGTCATCAGTCTTTTTATCGGTTGATAACGTTAAGAAGTGATTGCCTGCTTTTAGTAAAGGAGTTTCTCTATTTTTATCGACAGCTTCTAAATCTGCTTTTTGCTCAATTAAGAATTTTATGGTGTCTAGACGATGATGCTCAGATGCTTTATGTAATGCTGTTTCACCTTTTTTATTGCGCTTGTCTACGGGAATATTTTCAAGTTCAAATAATAATTTTATTTGTTCAATCCCTTTTTCGTGTTCTGCGGCTCTATGGATGTTTTTGGTTTCAAATAAATCCAAAAAAATATCAACAGTGGGGTCGTTGTATTCTTCTGAAGTCGGAGTATCTTTGTATTCTTCTGCAATTTTTAAAGATCTTTCTTTAGCATCTGTTGTGTGTATTTTGGTTGTATTGGTTTTTGTTTTCAAATAACGCGCGACGTCCGCATTTCCTTCTTCAAGAGCAATATCATAGGGTGTAAAACTTCTACCATTTGGAATATTGGGATCTGCCTTCAGTTCTTCAATTAAATATTTCGCGATGTCCACGTTTCCCTTTGTTGTTGCTTTACACAGTAAAGTTTCATGATTAATTTTAGCGTTGATATCCAAAAGATGGCACTTGGAGATAATGAGTTTGAAAATATCTAATGAACCGTGCTCTATCGCATCAATAAGATAGGAAACATTCAATTTGTCTATTTTAGACAATAGTAATTTTGCTATCTCAATATGATTTTTTTGCATAGCCAATTTTAAAGGAGTGCATTTGTGTTCATCTATAATTTCTTGTTTCGCACCATGTGCTATAAGAAATTCAACTAATTTCGGATTGTTAACAGCGACGGCATCATGAAGAGCTGTTTTTAACGACTTATCTTGATAATTTATGTCGACGCCTTTTTTAATTTCTTCTTGAACCAAGTCGAGTTTACCTTGGCGAACTGCTAATTGCAGCTCAGAACGGTTTCTTGCATGAAATTCATAAATAGTATTCGTGTGATATTCATCTGTTTTTTTGTCATCAAAATCAGTTTGATCTTCAATATTCCAAACTTTCTGAATTGAACCTAAGGTGCTATCTAAGCCCCAATCATCAGTTTGATTTTTTTGAAACGATGCAAATTGCATAGTGGAATGAAGCGATGATTTAACGGGAAAAGTATTTGACAATTGATGATAAGATTCCGAATCAATATAATTTTCTTCAAACAAAAACTTTATTAATTTATTGAATAATTCGATGGCTTTTTTACCTTCCGCTTTAAATTTTATTTCATATGTTTGATTCATTAAATTATAGAAAAACGAAGGTATAGGTAGATCTTCTGAACCTATTTTTTTGCCTAGCAAGTAAACAAGTTCTCCCTTTTGGTCTCCTTTAAAGAAAAAAATCGCTTCATCTTTTAAAAAAGATGCACGTTGAATAGTCATTTTAACGGGAGTTTTTTTTAATATGGGATTGCTCAACATGGGAGGCCTTTTATTGTTATATGAACATCTTAAGTATATGATTTAGCATAACTTTATCAAACAATATTAAAATAAAAAAGCTTTTTTAAATAGGCAAAGCGCGCTTTGGGTTCAGCACTTGCAGGAGGGCAATCAGGAAAGTGGTGATATCTCCTAGGCTAAGACTGTAATTTTACAAAACAAATTGTCTAAAATTAATACTTCCTTAATGTTATGCATCATATAATGTTCCAAATTTGTTTCGTTACGCTATTTTGGAGTATTATTTATGCATTCCGCCGGTGGTCATTTATTATTCAACACAGAGGTAAAGAGCAATGAAAAAGAAAAAGAAATAAAAAAGGTTGATGTAAATGGTGCAGTTTCTGTAGGTGGTAATCTTCATCCCCTTTCGTCTAAGGTTGGTTCGAGAAATCAAGTGGAGATCACTCCAGGTACTTCTTTTTTTAAAAGTGGAGAAAGAGGGGGAAAAAAAGAAAAAGATGAAAAAAAAGAAAAAGATAAACCAGAAATAGAAATTTCTCTATCACCCGTTGTTTCTTCTCTGTTAGAACTACCACCGCTAGTCGTGCCGGCACAAGTTTTATTTACCATCGAAATAAAGCCAATCATGATAGAAGAAAAAGAGCATGATGTTAAAGTTTTAAAGATGGTTGCACTAAATTTTACGAAAGAATATGAAATCGAAGATATTCGTCAAAAATTAGAAAAAATAATAGAAGTGACTAAGAACTGGGAAGCGCTAAAAGATGGACGTATTAATCCTCACTATACTTCTAATTTTTATAAACAAGTTTCTCAATTGATTGGCGAAGGTCCTGAATATTTTGACAATTTAGATGAACTTTATAAGTTTTTAAGTATCTTAAATCAGGATTACGAAAAATTTGAATTTCCTTCTGACATTGTCGAAAAGCTTAATATAATCGAAGCTAGAGACATTAAAAAAGCGTTAGACAAATATTTAGATTGGAAAGTATCAAAAGAAGAATTTAATAAAAAAGTTCAATTAGAAACGGTTCTAAGTAAACTGACTGGCTCAAAATCACTCCATGATCCCTATAAACTTTTAAACTGGGAAATAGATCTTATCAGCTTAACGAACGGATATCATATTGTAATAAACAGAATTGAAATGATTGGTGAAAATATAATGGATGCTTTAGATAAGGATAAAAAAACTTCAGAACAAAAGTTGGAAGTAGTACTATGCTTATTAAGATTAATACTTTCTCTTGTTAATGCGGCAATTGCTGCCGAACTACTCAAAATGATATTAAATGGAAAAAACCTTGATGAGTATTCTTATTCAAACGTGTTCAAATTTGTTTTGGCAGAAGAAAGTGAAAGATTGGTAGTGGAAAAAGGAGCAGAGCAAGTAGAAAAGTATATCAAAGAAATTCAAACTAAAAAAATATCTCATACAACCATTTTGAAAATGATTAGAAACTTATTGAAAGCATTGAAAAATGATCTCAATGAAGCGAAATGTCTTACAGTTAAATTGTCAAAAATTGTGGAAAAAAATTTAGAGTCTAAAGCATTAGAAATGCAGGTCAAAAGAGTCCTAAGTAAAGAACAGGAAAAATTGAAGGATCGCTTAAGAAAAAACTTTTCTCTTCAAGACTTTGATTATAATGATTTTGTCGCAGAAGAGATTGCTGATAATATTAGAAGGGAAACAAACGCAGTTATAAAACAGATGGAGGCTTCTGTACAAAAAGAAGCATTGGCTATTGTTTATTATCATGAAAGTGCAGAAATTTTTAATCGTCTCTTGATTCTATTTTTGACTGGCGGTACTTTTTGTAGGAATTTTCATTCTATAAAAAGTGAAGAAAAAAGCTATCGAGAAAAAGATGAAGATAAGATAAAAGTCTTAAAAAAAGTGGAAAAGGTTCAGGGAAGACACATTGTATCGACTATACCTGGTTTTAAAGTCATGAAAAAAGGTGATAAATTTTATCATTTTCCAAATGCGATGGATCCAGCCACAATTAGATTATGTAAGCCTAAGCCTAAAAAAGGTAAAATGAAAATAGATGGAAATGATTTACGAAATTATGTCGTGAGTCACGTTCCTGAATTAAAAAATCCAGTTTATGGATATGATGAAAAAGGAAATTATAAATCAAAGGGTCGAGTGAAAGACACTTGTCGCGCTGATCAAATAATTCAAATTATTTTAATTAAACAACACGATAGTTCTAAACCGAAAAATATTTCTATATTGCCATTACCCACTTTTAAATCAGCACAAGAATTGGGTGAAGGTATTTTGGAAATTGTTGAAGCAAATTTATTTTTCCAAACAAGAAACTATAAATTTGAAGATGGATCACTACCTTCTCCTAGTCCATTGTATCTTTTAACACATTTGAATGATTATAAACATTTATTAGAACGTGAAGGAGTAAAAGAATTTTTAAGAAGGCATTTTGAAGACCCCCATTCTATTTTAGAATGTTTAACAGATCCTAATCTTAAAAATCAAGCTGATGAACGACAAATACAAAGAATGAAACGAGCATTCATTGATTTATGCAATTTATTACACATAATTGGCTTGCCGGAAAATAAATATATAGAGTATGTCGAGTTAGGTAGTGAATATATTAATTTACAATGTGAGCAAACTAAACTGTCAAGTGCAGTACAATTAAGTGTTCTTCGTTGCTGTGATCATTTAAGCATTGAACATAATATTTATCATGAACAAATAAGAGAAAGATTATTAGATCCTTTGTTGGACGATATAATTCAACGCAGAGAACATTTAAAAAAATCTAATCCTAATGATCATCATATTAGATTAATTGAAGAAATCATTCTAGGCTATCTTCATCCTGATTATGATAAAGATCTTAGTAGTGAGTTACATATGTTATTACCTCAATTGTTACATGGAAATGTTCCAGAAAATAAAGATTTACAGACAAGATTGGACGAACATAGAGCTAAAATGAATGAAACAATTGACGTCACTTCATTTGACGATGCGTTTGAAGTTATGAAAGATATTCAAAAAGTCAAAAATGAATTTTTGAAATTCAAAGAATATCAAACCAAGGCAGTAAGTAAAAAAGTAGGAAAAAAACATCATCAAGACGAAAAAGGTCATAAAGATGAAAGAGAATTTCACAAACAAGTACATCAAGCCCAAGAACATAAACATGAAAAAGAACATCAAGTGAAAAAAGTGGGTGGGGCTTCATTATCAACAACTGTAAGCGTGTTTAAAAGTCAATCGGTGTTGCAGTTACAGCATGTAGTGCAGAGTCGTGTTATTGGAAGTAATCCACTTCCATTAAGAATGCAGCAAAGTGCTGATTTCAACGAACAATGCCATAATGCTACTTTGATGTTTTCACCACATGGACGCTAATTGTTTGCTCACAGTACGATCCACTGTGAGCAAGTATATTGCGCCGCGCTGAATACTCGATTCTCAGAGATTTCTGGCTCACCCTAGCGAATTGCCAACAAGTCCTATTTAGCTGCGGTTTCTGTCTTTTGAAAATCAGCGGGTTTGGTCTTATTATTTTTTAATACTTGAAATAAATTTTCATACACATTATTCGCACTCCATACATACCAGCCAGAAACGTTCTTTGCATCTTCAACGGCACGAATTTCTTGGAGTAAATATTTTTGCTTGTCAGCATTGGACGTCTTTTTAATATAATGAAAATTAGCTGCTTCAATAAAAGCATGAATTTTGAAAGGAGCTTTACCATCAAATTGCTCTTGTAAAGCATTTAGAGAACTATTGATCGTTTTGTAAGGTACGGCAGAATATTTTTGATATGGCCAAAAATGTGATGGATAAACCATAGGATTCACACCATCCACGCTATCAGCAAACATTTTGATATCTTGACCAATATGCATAGAAGGGTAGTAACTGACTTCGCCAAAAATATCAATTTCCATCGGTACATTTTGTGCGTTTATTTTTCCTTTAAACCATTTAATAATTTGATAAACGTCTTTAGCATGTTGTGGATTTGCAGGTAGCTTTGAGCTGTATCGAATATAATCAAGTTGTACGGCATTGGCACCTGCTTTAATTGCATCATTAGCTAATTTTAATTTTTCTTCCCAATGTTCTTTTGAATGAATTTGCTGCGAGTTACCACCGTCAGAAAACACAACAATTCTTGCAACATCTTTAATGCCTGCTGCTTTGACTTTTGCAATTGCAGGAGCATAATGTTTACTAT
>JANWKO010000228.1 GCA_025451335.1 Gammaproteobacteria bacterium | reverse complement strand
CGTGAAAAACTGCTTTTGGTGATTCACCACTTAAAGAAACTTTTTCTTCTTGGACTACAGAAATTCTTACACCACTCGTTGTTTCTAATTCAACTTTTGAAGGAAGTTTTGGATTAGGTAGTTGACCAAACATAGTATCACCTTTAAAGGTTATATCATTATTATAGCAACAATACACATATATACTAAACTTTGATGCACATTTTTAAGTCAATTTCCACTATTAATGAAAAGCTTATAACAATTTTATAATCAATTCAACTGTATTAATCACCTTATCGCAAAAAAATACGAAGAATAAAAATAAAAAGAAAATAAGAAATTGTAGTCATTTTTGTAATTTTCTTGAATTAGAAATAATAATTTTAAATAACTTTTTAATAAAAGCAGGGTGTAATTTATATTCAGAACACAATTTCTCAAAATGAATAAACATTATTTCTTCTCTTTTATTATCTATCACTTTCTTCGCACATTGAGATTTGATATGACCAATTTGAATAGATAAATTTTTTCTTTGCGATAATTTTTTTATAATATCCTCATCTATTTTATCTATTTCTTTTCTTAATTCCTGAATAGTAATCATGATTCACCAACATTAACTAAATAAAACACTTAATCCCTCCTAAGAATGGAACCTACATCGTAATCCTAACCTGAGTTCAAGCACCGTAAGGCTTAACAATAAGAAAAGCTGTCAAATTAGGATTATCATCTTGTATATTTTTAGCAATGACATTTAATCCATAAAGACTAGCGGCATGTTCTGAAGCAATAACTGCACTCGTTGGTTGCAATATTCCTTGAGTTAATTCTTTTGCAGCTTTTGCAGTATCTTGCCATGTAATTAACTCCACATGAGGGAAATTTCTCAGAATATATTGTTTACACTGAGAAATTGCCTGTGAATGCGAAATAATTTTATTTATATTATTTATAGTCGTACCTGGTTTTACAAGTAAACATTGTTGAACAGTTAACCATAGCTCATCAATTACCTGAAATTGATACCTACCCATAGCATCAAAAGCCATTCTTACTAAACCACCACGCAAATTGACTACAGGAAAAATACCTATCTCTACCGACCTATTTTCAACAGCACAAAGCACACCTTCCATATCTATCAAAAAATCGAGAACTGGATTGATGCCAATTTTTTTTGCATAAAGCAGGGCGGCTTCTTCTGAAAATGAACCTGCGTCACCGGAAACACCTAATTTCATCATTAAACCTCATATCAACTCTAGACTTTCTTCTCTGGGACTTTCTTCTCTGGACTTTTCTCTCAAGGGCTTTCCTCTCTAGGACTCTCATCTCTGAGCTTTCTATTCTGGACAGAATGCCTTAAAAAATGGTCCATAATAACCAAAGATGACATCGCATCGACGATAGGTACAGCTCGAGGAAGCACACAGGGATCATGTCTACCTGTTGCTTCTAGCTCCACGAGTTGATGTTCTAAGTTTATAGTCTGTTGATTTTTTCTAATGGTAGAAACAGGTTTAAAAGCAACACGAAAATAAATATCTTCTCCAGTGGAAATTCCACCCAACGTTCCCCCTGCATAATTCGTTTTAATTTTAGGCTTACCGTTTTCAATGCTAAAAGGATCATTGTGCTCACTACCACGCATAGCGACGCCATCAAAGCCTGAACCAATATCGAATCCTTTTGCTGCATTAATACTTAACATAGCTTTTCCTAAATCAGCGGATAATTTATCAAAAACAGGTTCACCTAAGCCCACAGGAACATTTCTGATGACACCTTTTATTATTCCGCCGATAGAGTCGCCATCATTTTTTATTTCTTCGATTAATTGAATCATGTTATTTGCTACATGTTGATCTGGACAACGAACAATATTTGCTTCAATTGAATCTATAGTGACATCTTTATAATTCATATCAGTAGAAACATGGCCGACTTGCTCAACATAACTAAATATTTCAATGTTCAGATTTTCTTTTAAATATTTTTTTGCAATTGCGCCCGCTGCAACACGTGCCAACGTTTCGCGCGCCGAAGCTCGGCCACTACCTCTGAAATCACGTCTACCATATTTCATCAAATAAGTATAATCAGCATGAGAAGGACGATAGACTTTTTTCAATTGTTCATAATCTTCTGGACGCATATCTGCATTATAAGATAGTAGTAAAATAGGGGTTCCAGTGGTTTTTCCTTCAAAAACGCCTGAAAGAATATGTATTAAATCTTGTTCCTTACGAGGCGTGGTAATTGAGCTTTGCCCAGGCTTTCTCCTATCTAATTCTTTTTGAATCTCAACATCAGAAATGGTTAATCCTGAAGGGCAGCCATCAACTATAACTCCAACAGCACCACCATGAGATTCGCCACAAGTCGTAATTTTGAATAAATTACCAAAACTGTTACCCGTCATGTTGCACCTCACATATAGCTTTTTTAACAATTTCATCTGAAACAGGATGAACATAGATATTGTCGTCGTAATGAATATTCCCTATTTCATTTAATAACACATATCTCACGCTATTTAACTTCATTTTCTTATCTGATTTTGTTGCTAGAATAATTTCATCACAATTCAATTTTTTTAACTCACTGAGTGTAATATTCAATCTAAAAAATAATGATTGAATAATTTGATAATATTCTAATGACAGAAATCCCAATAATTGAGATATTTTTGCTTCGACTAAAATTCCTAATGCCACAGCATATCCATGCAATATTGTGTAATCTGTCATTTTTTCTATTGCATGGCCAATTGTATGGCCAAAATTCAAAACAACTCTATGTTTATTTTCTCTTTCATCTTGACTTACAACACTTACTTTCAATTTTATAGCTTGCTCAACTATATTTTTTATAACTAAAATATCTTTATTAATAATATTTTCAATATTATTATTTACATAATTAAAGTAGTACGCATCATTGGTCATGAATATTTTTATTGCTTCAATTAATCCATTAATGACTTGGACTTTTGGAAGTGTCATTAAACAATTCAAATCAGCAACAACATAACTAGGTTGCCAAAATGCACCTATTAAGTTTTTACCTTGATTTGTATTGATTGCTGTTTTTCCGCCAACACTGCTATCAATCATAGCTAATAAAGTAGTAGGAATTTGTATATAAGAAATGCCACGCATATATGTTGACGCGACAAAACCAGCGATGTCGCCAACCACACCACCACCCAGTGATAAAATAATAGTATCTCTATTGCAATGATGTTCGAACATTTGATCTTCTAGAGATTGTTTTGTTAAGTAATTTTTTGACTTTTCTCCTGGTAAAAATGAAAGTAATAATGGTTTATAATTGGCTAGTGCATTAGCTAATTTTTCTCCATAGATTTTATTTACATTGTCATCGGTAATAATGACTAACTGTTTGCCCTGATAATCCAAAGAAAGCCATTCAGCAGGGTTTAAAAGAAAGCCTGATCCGATCTTAATCGAATATGATGCAGGTTGTTTGGCTAATATTTGCATAACAATTTCATTCATAAAATTTCTCACTGTAGAATCTATAAACAATTCTCTAGGATGATCTTGCAATCATGATTATCAATATACTCCAGTCATTCCTGCAAGTCGCATTAGCATGTCTTCTGTCTGTTCCCAACTTAAACATGGATCTGTAATTGATAATCCATTGAGATCGATATTTTGAGGCCAATGTTCATCAATTTTTTGATTGCCTGATTTTAAAAAACTTTCCACCATAAATCCTTTTACCAGCTTTTTTAATTCAGGTTGATTCTCAATACTTTGCAAAACATCAAAAATAATATCAGGTTGCAAACTTGGGTCTTTTTTCCCATTAATAAGACAATTATCATGACTTGCATCGATAATAACAGACGGATTTCTAACTTTAAACGCATCCATATGTTTCTTAATTTCCGTCAAGTAATCAATTGAATAATTGGGTGCTTGATTGCCACCGCGTAAAACTACGTGAGCATATGAATTGCCATGCGTCTGAACTTCATAGCCATCCAACACAGCCACATGTGAATGTTGAGCTGCAATAACACTATTTACTGCTATAGATAATGAACCATGAGTCGGATTTTTCAAGCCTACTGCGCAGTTAATTGCTGAAGCAAACACCCTGTGTTCTTGATCTTCAGAACTTCTTGCACCCACAGCTACCCAAGATAATAATTCTAAAAAGCCTTTAGCGTTATGGGTAAACAAAGCCTCATCAGCAATAGGTAACCCTAATTCGATTACATCGACCATCATTTTCCTTGTATATCTAACACCTGCCTCTATATCAGGACTAGAAAAAGGGTTAGGTTGATTCACAGGACCAGTCCAACCTTTTGTAGTTCGTGGCTTTTGAATATAAACACGCATAACAATTTTTAAAGCATGTTCTAATTTTTTATTTAAACTTATTAAGCGTCTTGCATATTCCAAAACAGCTTCATTTGGCCACGCAGAACAAGGACCAATTATCATTAATAATCTTTTATCTTTTCCTTCCAAAATATTATTAACTTCTTGTCTATCTTTTAAAATTTTTGTATGACATTCGATTGATAAAGGAATTGATTGGATAATTTCTTCAGCTGAAGGTAACTTCTTAACCATTGTGTAACTCATAGTATCTCCTCGGATTTACTCTGTGATTTTATCAATTCTGATTTAATCAAATTAATCAAATCCGTAGTGACAATTGATTTATTTTGCCATAGTTCGATTTGTTTTAATCCTTGGCCAATAAACATATCTATTCCAGAAATACATGTTGCTCCACAGGAGCTTGCATTTCTAATCAGCAGAGTGTCAATAGGGTTATATACCATATCAAAAATTATCTGCTTAGAATTAAATGAATAATTAAGAAGAGGAGTAGTATTGATATTTGGAAGCATTCCTAAAGGTGTTGTATTGATTATTATATCAATAGCCAATTCATTAATATGAGAATTACTAATTAAACTTCCGCCAAATATTTCTATTAATGATCCTGCATGCTGTGGTGTGCGATTCATCCAGAACAAATTAGCGTTATTTTTTTTAAGATAATAAGCAGCTGCATGTGAAGCTCCACCTGCACCAATTATTAAAACATTTTTATTGAATACGTTGACATTACGTAATGCATATGCAATTCCATCAATATCTGTATTATAAGCATGTAAATTTCCGTCACGATTAATAATAGTATTGGCTACTGTTAATTCTCGCACTTCAATACTCATATCATCAATATACTTTAAAATATCGCCTTTATATGGCATTGTAACGGCAATAAGACCAGTCGATAATGTTTTTAATGCTTGCATTGTTGATGCTAAACATATCGTCGAGTGCGATAACATGACT
Organism: Gammaproteobacteria bacterium; assembly: GCA_025451335.1. Taxonomy (GTDB): domain Bacteria; phylum Pseudomonadota; class Gammaproteobacteria; order DSM-16500; family DSM-16500; genus JAJPGW01. The sequence continues at coordinate 2,227 of JANWKO010000228.1, read as the reverse complement.
GCATTGCAATTTAAAAAATGATAGACTGAATTATGCAATAGCGGACTTTGCGTATGAGCTAAGGGATATCCAATGACTAAATTCAATTGTGTTTTATTATCTATCATATTTGTTTCTCTTCATAATTTATCATCTTTATGATTTCATTCACAGCATCATTTAAGGTGCCGTTGTTTTCAATCAAATAATCTTGTAATTCGTTATAAATTTTTACTCTTTCATCCCACAATCGATTAAATGAATTCAAAAAATCCTCTTCGGGATTAAAAAAAGCTGGTAACCCACTCATGAGTATTCTTTCATATACAATTCCTCGAGGTGCGGTAACATGAATTATTGTACAGGATTTAATAATTCTTTGATTTTCTGCATACATTGGAGTGCCGCCACCCAGTGAAATAATAGAAGGCTTAAATACCATTACTTGTGTCAAAGCATCTATTTCTAAATCCCGAAAGAATTGATTGCCATTTTCTTTCATGATATCTCTACAAGAATATTTTTTATTAAATCTACATTCAAATAAATCTTCTATTGTTTGATCTAAATCAACGTATGGGAGATCTAATTTTTCAGACAAGGATTTCCCAATCACTGATTTTCCAACGTGTTTAAATCCAATAAGTACAATATGGTTACGTTGAGCTTGCATTTTCCACCTCTATTCTGGCACCGATTGATTGCATAGTATTTATAAATGTAGGGAAAGTTTTATTAATCGATTCACTATCGTCAATTATTGTTGTGCCATCCGCAATCATACCAGCAATACTTAATGCCATGACTGTGCGATGATCACCACATCCTTTAACCATAGCCCCTTGAAGCGCACTTTTGTGAATAATCATACCATCATCTTGTTCAAGGATTTTAGCACCCATTCTCGATAATCCATTTGCCATTGATCGAATTCGATCTGTTTCTTTTATTCGTGCATGTGCTGTATTGTAAATTTCAGTTATTCCTGAAGCATAGGTACCAATCACCGCGAGTGTAGGTAATAAATCAGGAATATCATTTGCATTAATTTTTATGCCTGACAACATTTTACCGCCACGAATATGTAATTGTTTTGAATAAATAGCAATGTCTGCACCCATTTCTTGCAAAATATTAACTAATCTTTTATCACCCTGCGGATCAGTCATGTCAAGTCCTTTTAAAATAACTTCACCCGGAATTAATACTGAAGCAGCAATAAGATAAGATGCAGAAGAAAAATCACTTGAAATAGTCCCAGAAAAATTTGCATATTTTTGTTTACCTTTTATCATAAAAACGTCAATATTTCCTTTCGTTTCATGTTGGTATTGGATTCCCTGATCTTTTAGCCAACACAATGTCATGTTTGCATAAGGACGTTCTTGTAAATTAATTACTTTAATTTCGCTATCGCCCAATGCACAAGGTAAAGCAAGGAGAAGCGCTGATAAATATTGAGAGGTGATGCCATCAATATACGTCTTACCACCTATTAATTTTCCAGAAATACTAATTGGTAAGGTATTTTCATTTTTTAAATATTTTATGTTAAGACCCAAATTGCCTAATGCATCAACTAAAGATTTTATCGGTCTTGCGCGCATTTGTTCGTTGCAATTTAGTATAATTGGCTGATTTGAGTTTTCTCTCAAACCTAAAAGAGGCATCACAAAATGCGTTGTAATTCCAGAATTTCCAGATTGAATTTCGGCAATTTTTATTCGTAATGGCAATCCATGATTATTTATAACCAGAGTATTATCAGATTCAGAAATTTTTGCTCCCAAATTTCTACAAACCTTAATAGCATCTCGTGTATCATCGGATAGTAGAACATTCTTTACAATAGATTCTCCCTGACAAAGCGAAGCTAAAATAATTGCACGAATACTCTGTGATTTAGAGCTTGGTGGAATAACTTCACCTCTTAATATGGAGGTTTTTTTAACAATCAGATTCATAAGTACTATTCTTTTAAAAAATACTCGGTTGCAATTTCCATCATTAAACAAATGGTTATAAGTGACTAACTAAAAATTTTCGCTTGTTTATTTAGCTAGGATGTCGATAGAATTTTATTGAGAGTATTATTGGCCGGGGTGGCCAAAAAAGAAAAATGAAACTTGAAAAGAAGCAAAACGGCAAGTTACAGCACTTGTCACCTGTGAGGAGATAGAGCTTTGCATTTCTATTTTGCAGTTTTGTAAGTTCATATTAATCACACTTATATGTTAGGAGTATTATT
>JANWKO010000227.1 GCA_025451335.1 Gammaproteobacteria bacterium | reverse complement strand
CAGCAACATCTTTCTCAACAATACCATAACCATGTAGTAGAATATCGCCCAAATAAAAGTTAGCTTCTTTATCATTAAAACTGATTGCTTTAGCTTTAAGAGAAATCACCGCATCTTTTAAACGTGATGCAACTTTTTCACGATTTTCAGCAGACATTTGTTGATTAAAACGCACTAAATTATAAAAACCCCAAGAATCTTCATAATGTTCAATTGCATATATGTAAACTTCAGTTGCTGTCGGTAATGAATGTACATCATAATTCTTTTCAACATCATCAAGACGCGATAAATAATATTGGGCTTCAATATCACCTTGCGCAGCTGCTTTTTTATAATAACGTCGTGCCAATTGTCCATTTTTAGGAATATTAGGTTTTCCATTTAAAAATATATTAGCCAAATGAAGTTGTGCTTCCACACAGGATGATGCTTTGAACAAGTAATTTAAGCCAAGTACTTTGTTCTGAGCAGTCACTTTACCTTCACAAAGCGCTCTGCCATATTCAGTTTGACCGACTAGATCATCATGTTCTGCTGCTAATTTCAAAAATGCCAAACCTTCAGGATAATTTTTATTTTGCATATTATAAAAACCCAAATAAGCTTCTGCTCTTGGGAATGAATTTGCTGCCTGTTTGAGATATAGCAAGCCAACATTAGTATGAGTCGTAATATTTAAATAATCACTCCATCCTTCCATGGCCAATATACGACCTATCAGAGTTTGAGCAATGGAGTTGTTCTCTTGGTGTGCCTTATAAAACATCATAAGTAGTAAAGGAGAAAAATTTGAAATTTCAGCTTTTTGTTCGAATTCCTCTAAAAATGTTTCATATTTTTCTCGATCTGCAGTTTCGATTGAATCTAATAAAGATTTTTTAATATCTTCTTCACAAATTAATCTGATTAAGTATTGCATGTTAGGAGGAAGTTTTTTGTCGATAGTTACAGATTGAAAATAATATCTTGCCAACAAAGATGGATTCAAATTTTTCAACACGGCTTCAACTTCAAACATTCGATTTATGAATTTTTGGTAATCTGTGAACTGAGGATATTTAGAATATTTTTCTTCTTGTTTAAATTCCGGTTTTATGTCCAATTTAAATTCTTTTTTAAAATAATCTGGTTTTATATCAAGCTTAAAGTCTTTGTTAATGTCTTTAGTTTCAAGCTTAGTCTCATGCTTAATTTCTTTTTCAAAACTGCCAAATCTAACTTCTTGTAACAGTTTATCGAGTATTTCTTGTTTAGATTCTGGCTTGGTTTCTTTATCAGTTTCTGGCTTAACTTCTTGCTTAGATTCTGAATTGGTTTCTTTATCAGTTGCTAGTTTAATTTCTTGTTTGGATTCTAGCTTGGTTTCTGTATCAGATTCTAATTTTATTTCTGGTTTTGATTCATGTTTAGAATCCGAATCGGTTGTTAAATTAACTTCTAATTTCAATTCATGCTTGGAGTCTAAATCTGTTTCCAATTTAAGTTCTGATTTAGCTTCTTTGGTTTCCAGTTGAGTTTGAATTTTGGCTTCAGGTTGAGCAGCAGTTTTTGATTCTAGTTTTAATTCAGGATCGATTACTGTTTGAACTGCACGTTGAGCATCGTCTATTGTGTTACGCGGATTCATTGGTCACTCCCATTTTTTATGTTGGAGTGGCATTGTAATCTGTTATTGGCTGAGGAATAAAGTAAAATTCAACTCAGCCTAGGGTATTGTGAACATTATAAATCACTTACCACGCGTTAAGTTGTCCACTTTTTGCTTGTTTTGAAATAGTTTCTAATCTTTCATTGTGAGCAGCTAATTCTTCTGGTGAAGCTTTTATCACTCGTAATTGACGCTTTATAAGAACTGTATTACTAATAGTTGCATTGGATTGTACTTCTAAATCTGAAACCTGGAGTTCATCAAATAAGCTGCCTTGGCCGCCAGTCATAGTCAGATACACTTGCGCTAGCAAGTGAGCATCGAGTAATGCGCCATGCAATTCACGTTGAGAATTATCTATTCCGTAACGTTTACACAATGCATCTAAACTATTTCTTTGCCCTACGTGTAACTGTCGAGCCAATACTAATGAATCAAAAATTCGACAGTACCTTTCGACTGATTTGAATTTTTTATTTGCTAAATTCAATTCATAGTTGAGAAATCCCACATCAAAAGGTGCATTGTGGATTATTAATTCTGAGTCTGAAATAAAATCTATTAATTCTTGAGCAATATCAGAAAACAAAGGCTTGTCTTGTAAAAATTGTTTTGTTATTCCGTGAATTTTTAAAGCGTCTTCTTCGATATCTCGTTGTGGATTCAAATAATGATGTAAGCGTTTTCCTGTTAACTTTCTGTTCACCATTTCAACACAACCGATTTCAATAATCTTGTGACCATCTTCAGTTCGCAATCCGGTTGTTTCTGTATCTAAAACAATTTGCCTCATATGTTACCTTTATTTTGAACTATCAAAACCCAACACCTGAGTTACTTATGACTGCTCCCCATCTCATCAATGGCTTGATTAGCTAATGCGTCAACTAATTCATTCTCAATATGACCATTATGCCCTTTTACCCAATGCCACGATATTTGATGTCGACTTGCTTGTCTATCCAATTCTTGCCACAAATCTGCATTTTTTACTGGATGATTGTCGGCTTTTTTCCAATTTTTTTTCTTCCAGTTAACCAACCATAAAGTAATCCCTTTTTGTACATATTGAGAGTCAGTGTACAATTCTACTTTACATTTTTCTCGTAAATTAGTTAATGCCTGAATGGCAGCCATTAATTCCATACGATTATTTGTCGTATCAGACTCCGCACCAAATAATTTTTTTTCATGCTTGCCATATTTCAATAAAACTCCCCAGCCACCCGGTCCAGGATTTCCTCGGCAAGCTCCATCAGTGTAAATAATAACGTGCTTCATACCCAATTCCGTACTGAAGGGCCTGTAATTGAAACTTGGACACCAGAAAGCTCTTGTTGCCAATGCAACTTAATAGGAGTCAAAGGAACAACTTTTGCCTTTGCCAATAACATGTATACTCCTCCAAAGGGAGACCATAATTTGCTGCCTATCCATTCCAAAAACTTAAGTTTTTCAAATAACGAGTCATGGTGTTGAAGAGGAGGCCGGAAAAATAACCCAACCTGCTTTATTAACTCAAAATCTGCAAGCAATAACCATTCTTTTACTGAACTAGCTGAAATAAAATTATTTGACCAAGGACATTGATTATTTTTAAGCAATTTTTTTTTCAATCCCCATAAACTATATGGATTAAAACCTACCACTATAATATACCCTTCTGGTTTTACCACCCGACAAGCTTCTGATAATAATTGTTGAGGATTATCAACAAATTCAAGCGCATGAGGCAATAAAACAAGATCTACACTTCCTGAAGCTATAGGTAAATCGTAAAAATCACTTTCAACAATGTGAAATTTTTTATTTTTATTAATAATTGGACTCAGCACCACCTGATATTTAATCGAGCTAAACTTAATTAAAGGAAATTGACTTGGCACACCGATTAGTAATGCATATTTACCATAACATTCTGCAAATAGCGATGGTAAAATCCGCTGCTCTGTCTCTAATAAATACTGACCCAGCGAGTTCGATAACCAATTTTCCCATTTTTGACTTGTACGATGTGTGTTAGCCAAAGTTTTATGCCATCCTTTGAGGGTCTCTTTTATGGATACCCAAATTTAATCCTTGGGAAAATATACCACATTTTGCATGGCATAAACATTATGCCCTATGGTAAACTCACTATCGGGAAATCATCATTGCAGTAGGAAATCTTTCAAGCAATCTTGGAGCTGCTTACAATTCGGTAAGCGAGACAAAAATCCTCGATTTTCGAGTAAATTTTTAATCAAAGATATTCCATTTAATAAGAGCAAAAAAAGATGAAGCAATCTTTGTGCAATTTAATTTTCAAACATGCTTTCATGTGCATTTTTTGTTGCATCATGATATCTATTCGATTGTTTGCAGCGCCTAGTCCAGAAGGCATTCAGGTATATCAAAAAAACATGCATCTGTCAGAAGAGCACAAACAAAAATTAGCGGCTGACATTTATCGTTATTATAATGCTGAAAATATGTGGGATGAAATTCGTCATGAATTTTCACTTCCTCACTATGAAGATAATCCTAGGGTTCAAGAACAAATTAACTGGTTTATGAGCCATCAAGATTTTTTACTCAACTCAGCTAATCGAGCTGCTCCTTACCTTTATTTTATAGCTAAGCAAGTGCGTAAACGTCATTTACCTGCTGAAATTGTTTTATTACCCATGATGGAAAGCGCTTACAATCCTTTTGCTTATTCAACTGTCGGTGCGGCTGGAATTTGGCAAATGATGCCCGGAACAGCATCAGGATTTGGAATAAAACAAGATTGGTGGTATGACGGACGTCGCGATGTCGTTGCATCAACTCGCGCTGCTTTAGATTACCTAGCCTATTTAGGAAGCTTCTTTGATGGCAATTGGTTATTGGCAATAGCAGCGTATGATACGGGCGAAGGAAATGTTCTATCAGCTATACGGAAAAATATTCGCGACGGTCAAAACACAGATTATTGGTCATTGCCAGTTGCACAAGAAACAAAAATATATATTCCCAGATTATTAGCGCTAGCAACCATAATTAGCCATCCTGAACAGTATCCTATTCCATGGCCTGACGTACGCAATGCACCTTATCTTGCTCAAGTTGATATTGGCGGACAAATCGATTTAAATCATGCTGCAGAATTAGCAGGGCTTAGTTTAAAAAAAATAAAGCAATTGAATTCAGGTCATAATCGTTCAACAACCGATCCGCACGGTCCTTTTAAATTAGTATTACCCATCGAGCGTGTACAACAATTCACGGAAAATTTAGCTCGTTCTCCATTATATGAAGAAGTAAAATGGATTCGTTATAAAATTAAACCTGGCGATAAAATTGTTAATATTGCTAAACGATTCAATATTCAACCTAGCCAAATACGCAAGGCAAATCCCTCTCTTGCTTATAATTTAAAACCGGGCAAACAATTAATTATTCCTAAAGCGCATCGCGATATTTCAAAAGATATCTTAGAAACAAATCAAACTTTTTTTACTAACGACGAAAACCCAAAACCTCGTGTTAAAGAGCAACGTAAATATACTTTCAAAAATAACAATCCTGTGAAAACTGCACTCGAGAATTTTCGTGGTGCATATCATATAAAATCAGGCGATACACTTTATATGGTTCGCAAAGGTGATGATTTACAAAAAATTGCTAATCGATTTCATTTACCAGTCAAAACCCTTCTTGCTGTGAATCAATTCAATACAAAAAAACATGTTATTCCTGGTGAAAAATTAGTAATTCCAACACATATGACAAAAAATATTTCTCCGCAAAAAAAATATCAACTTTCATCAGGTGATACTTTATATATGGTAAGAAAAGGAGATACGATAGAAAAAATCGCGCGTAAATTTCATATGTCGCCTTCCAATCTTCGCTTAGCAAATTTGTTAACTAGCAATAGTGTCAAGGAAGGCGATAGCTTGATTATTCCGACCCATCTTAGGGTCGGTTAATAATCTAGCGTTTACATTTAATTAGATCCTCAATGGTATGTATTTCCGAGAGTTTTTTAGAAGAATCTTTAAAAAGCGAATACAAAGCCAGTCTTTGTTGTTCATTTTTGGATTCTGAACTTTCCATGTCCATGGTGACAGGAGATTCAACTTCAGGTTTAATTTCTGTTCCTACCGTGAGAACCGGATCAAGTCCCGTAGCGATTGTACCGTGAATCCAGACATCCGCGAATACAAGATCACCCGGTTTAGGAATTGCTCCTGCATTAACTGTCATATACTCTCCTGGCATAATGGTGGCGCGACCATCCAACATATGCTTTAGAAGGCACCAAACGTCCAAATCAATTTTGCGCTCTTCGTCGATACGAATTGTTACCATATAAGCACTTTTACCAAAAATAGTGCCGGGAAGCTGGATGGTGCGAATACATTTTCCTTGCACATAAGTGACTTGATTTTCTTTTCTTGGACCTTCGTTAGGTATAATACCTCTGATGTCTTTATATTTTGACCACGGAAATGTTTTATTATGAGGACCCGCAATTCCAGGAACAATTGAACAAGGTTCTTCTTTATCACTCGTAACTTGACGCCTAAAATCCGTTGAAGGGCGCGCATTAATGTTGAGCGAATCCTCGGGATTTCGAATCATACAAGAAGCTATGCCACTCAAAAAAACCTCATGCGGACCTTTACTTTCCCATAACTTACGTCTTGCAGCATAATCAATCGCAAACACAGGTAATTCCGGTTTTGGTGTGGTTTTCACATCAAGCATGGCTTTCGCATCAGGCGTGGTTTTCACATCAGGCGTACTTTGCATTAAACTCACAACTTTTTTACATTCTTCATCCGTTGTATATTCCACTTCCGCTTTCATTGTTGCTTCAATGCGATTGTGCCATTCTAATATTTGTTTAACATTCAAAATGAATTTACGCGACTTAGCAACGACAACAGGAAAAACAGAATGAATCTCTGGACGTAATGTTGGTGGTGGTGTACTTAAAATAACATACATCCAGACCGAACACCCAACTCCAATTTTACCTACATACAAATCACCAAAAGAAGGCTTTCCAAGCGATAAGTGTAATCGCTGAGGTAACCATTCAAGCCCTGAATTTCGATCTGCAATATCTCGTTTCCAATCTCGATTAAGATATTTCAATAAGGTTGGCATAATGCGATCTATATCGCCCATTACAGCTAACCAATTATTGGTATGATGTCCTGCAGGCGTGATAATTAATTTGGGTTTATCTTCAGTAGTTTCTTTTGGATTTTCTTTAATTTCTAATTCAGGATCAACGACTCGAGATTTTATAAGAGCAAATGGCGCTTGTTCATGATTGCCTGTTTCTGGATCAAACACATCCATTCCGAGTATGATGCCAAGATTCTGATTACTAGAGTCTTCTTTTAAGCATTCATTAAAGTATTGAGTTAGCATTTCTTGATTATACTTTTCTGAAGGAATAACGAGAGAAAGTTTCTTGTCATTCAACGAACAATTGATAGTACGATTACCTCCTCCATCTAATTCAACACTTTCTACTTTATCTACATAACTGACAAAAAGATTTTTTAAAGTGGAACTGGGAATGGATTCGTATTTAATATTAGCTAATGCTTTTGCTAATAATACTGCCGGATCAGAATCGTTATCTTTTTTATCTTTTGCAGCTTGATCTAAATAGATTCTAGCTTTTATAGGGTCAGCTGATGCGCCAATACCGCATTGATATCTTCGACAAAGCTCAAGTTGTGCACGAGAATTATTTTTCTCAGCTGCTGAAATAACTGCTTTAAGCGCTTCTTCAGGTTTATTTAAACGATCAAAAACCATCGCTAAAAATAAAAAATTTTCTGGTTTATCAACTCCTTTGTTAATCGCCTTATTAAGCCATTCACAAGCATCGCTTAATGAAATATCGACATTGGATCGTCCTTCAGCATAGATACGACCTAATAAAGCACATGCTTCAGCATGACCTAGTTCCCCTGCTGCTTTTAACCATTTTATCGCTTCTTTAGGATTATTATCTGTCGTATTGGGATCTTCTAACACACGTCCTAATTCATATAACGCATTCACATCTTTTTTTTGTAATAATTGACAAAAAATATCATAAGCCCCATTTAAGTCATCCTCTTTTTTTCTTTGTAACTTCTCTACTGTAATTAATAGAGCATCAGGGTAGTTTTTTTTGATTTCAGCTATATCTAAAAAATCTTTTTCATCTTTGATAGACAGTCCAACACGCTTTGATTCAGAATGTTGAATGACTTTTTTTTCTTCTATCATAACTGAACTAATAGAAATACTTTTCTCTTCTAAAATCTTGTGGGTCGTGATCATTTTGAATTCTCCACTCTTTATTGCAAAAAAATTTAAAAATCTTTACAGCTTGGACACACCTTTCAGGACGGAAAGATGCGTTCATAGCGCTACCGGTTCTTTTTCAGTTATGGATTCGGAGTACTAATACCTTTTTGGGTTGCACAGACATCGTTAATAGTTTTTGAATCTTTTACTTCTGATGGCTTATAAAACAATAAAAATTTAGGTCTAGACATCGGAGTTACATTTTTCTCACAAGCTGTGTCCCCACTTTTTGTAGATGCACTTGAACTGACCTGTGTCACGTCAAGCGACGGTTTTTGTTCAACAATAAAAAAATCTTTGTCACAACCCGGCAAATCATGATAACGATTCCAAATTTCATCCTCTGAATCTCTAGGCTCAATTGCATCATCTGGATCAGCGCTTTGTATCACCGGCATTTTTTTGCGGAATTCCAAAAGATCAGCTGTACAAAATCGTTTAGTAGTACTGAAACGCCAAAATGGAATTTGATCTAATTGTTCAGGCGTAAAACCCCAAAGAAATTTTGCCTCTTGTGAAGTCCAAATATTATGGGTGTGACAATTTTGGCAAGCCATGAAAGGACCTCCCACAGCTCTTGTCCGCACATCAGCCATAAAATTAGCAAAAGGCACACATTTACCGCATATTCCACATGAGCAATATTTCATTTTATAATCATTATGAGCTTTATCTATCAGTTGCTTACGTTCTTCGCGCGTGATATCAGGAATATGTAGTACATCCATCGGTTCAAGCTGTAGTCGAGTATAAGCATTCGTATACTGTATTTGTGTCGCAATTATTTTTGCCCAGCGTTGTATCACTGTATCAAAATTACCTGTTGCTTTAAGTTCTTTTAATGGCACATAAGTTTGTCCTTGATTGCCATGCTCTTTGATAATATTTTCCCAGTAACGCATATTGCCTTCGCATATCTTGTTTGTATATTTAGTTGCTTCAGACAAGGATGCAAAATCTTTAAATTCCAAGAAAGATGCTAAATGTTGGGTTAAATGAGGATTCATTTTTTCAATAACAACATGGTCTTTCAGGTCACTCAAAATGAGAGGATTTTTTGGTCGAGATGCACGATGACATCGGCATTTATTAGGTTCTCCAGTGCAAAACACTGTTTGAAAAGAATACTTAGGTGGATTGTCAATTTGAGAAAGATTAGCATTTAAACGATTGTCATCTAAAAGCTTGGGTCCATGCGCCCACCCTTTTAAGTGTCGATCACCTCGCGAAGGAGCTTCACTACCATCCCATGCAGCTAGAACTTGAGGAATAAAAAATTGGCTTTTGTGCTCAATGATTTTTCTAGTTGATTCAGAGATATTAGAATTCATCTGAAGAGAATCCGAATCTGGTAGGTTATACCGAGTATTCTTTTGTGAGCCAGAAATAATCTTGCTGTGATGGGTAACAGGATTATGGTTTTGTTGCATGCGATCACGAGTACGAGGTCCGTAAAGACACTCTATTGTTGAATTAAGCCATGGATCATCCAAGGTTAGCTCTTGGCAAATATGGCTGGTGTGCATCCAAAACTGTGCTGGCCGTTGACTCACCTCCGCATGTGGGATAAAAATTTGTAGGTTGCGAAGAGTTTGTATTTCCGTAGCCACCGCATCCATAGTTGGTCGTTTAGTAGGATCCATATTCAAACAACGCAACATAATATCGACAAGAGGTTGCGGACACCAAGCAGGAATTTTTGCTCTTAGATCCGCAAACCCAGAAGCGGCACTTGCTGATAATCTAGCTAGCTTTGTTTTAGCATCAATTTCTCCTACTTTAGGCAACCAACCATCTTCCCATGTTCCACCTGTTAACATTAATGCAATAGTTTGCCCAAATTGAAAAACATCGGAAGCGGAAGAGAATTGATTGTTCACTAGGCTTTCTGGTGCGCTAGCACGTTTACAAGAAGCAGGACCTGTGGCAATTAAACCTAAACGATCATGGCCTACAGATAAGTAATTCAATGAAACATTACCATGCACAACATGGCTGCGGTGCAAATGCGCTAAACCTTCTGCTACGCCGACTAAAAAAGGAAGTAAACGTGAAGTGGCTGTGGTTGCATCACTAACCATATTCCGATCAACTGGAAGAGCCGTTATTGGGGCATAAAGCCAAGCTATAGGTAATGATTTTTTTGCACCTGTAGAACTTAAAGCAGTCACATTTCCCGTAATTCCAATAGGGCCAATCACGTTAGGATGTGCATGAGCACATCGACTCAGCATAGATTCGATATCTTTATCATCTGTAGGAGCCACTAAAACTCCAATGCGACCAACAATAGAGGTACGGAATGCTTTTCCGACCTGACGATAAACGGTCGGCTCTAATTCAACAAATGGTGGTTGAAAGTCATCTCCGGGAACAAAGAAACGCAAAGGACATTTTTCTTCTAAAGGGTTAGAAGATAATTTTAATATTGTGCGTGCTAATCGGGTACTCGGTGTAGATAATTTAGACTCACTCGCTTTGACTAAAAATTCACGAGATAATTCTAAGTTACGCAACACATCGAGCCCAAAAAAATGTTGGAATGCTAAACGCAAGTTTTCAGCTGCTTTCAATTCTTGTTCTTTTTGTTCTTGTTCTTTTTGTTCTAGTTCTTTTTGTTCTAGTTCTTTTTGTTCT
>JANWKO010000226.1 GCA_025451335.1 Gammaproteobacteria bacterium | reverse complement strand
GATTCAAGTCAGCTCATGCTGAAGCTATGTCTTCCTTAAAAAATTTAGAAAACGTAATTAATAATACGGTAGATTTGGTTTTGAAAAATTATACAGATAAAGAAGATGAGCAATATGTAAGAGATCAATTACTCGAAGCTTCTTTTTATTTTCCAAAAGGACATGATAAAGACAAGTACACACTGGTAAATGTAATAAGAGAAAGAATATTATCATTACAGGGAATCGTAGAAGAACTTGATAAAGGTAAATCCATCGAAGAGATCGCAAGAGAAAGATTGGAACAAATTGAGTTGACCCAGTCCAAAACGAGAATAGCAAAAATTACCTAAAAATTCATTTCACAAAAAAATCAGCACTAATTCCGAATTTCTTTTTTAGTCCCGCTATTTGATTTTTAGACAAAGGACGTTTCCCATTTAAAAATTTTGAAACATTGGCTTGACCACCAAATATGTCCGCCAAATCAGATTGGTTTAGATTATGAGAATGCATTAGAAATTTAACCATTACAATATCATCAATATCGCTTCTGATATCAGAAAAATGTTCATTATCATATTGTTCCAGGTTTTCACCAATTATTTGCATAGCAATGGCTAACGGATGTTTATCGTTATCCCGAACTTCATCTATTAACTCATCGAGGATTTTTTCTAACTTGGCGTATTCCTTAGAATTAGATGGTTTTTTAAATACGGAAATAGGCAAATGAAATTCGTGTTTTGTTTTTTGGTCAATATAATTAATTTTAAGTGCTGTGTTACTCATAATTTACCTCGCTGCAATTTAGCTTGATTAACTAGTTTACTATATTCAGAATGTGTCCATATTTCTCTTATATAACAAAGTTGAGAATTATAGTTAATTGCAGTAATTAAACGGTAATTATTGCCTCCGATGTCAAAAATAGTATAACCATTAACATAATCAAAGGTATTCACTATTAAATCCTTACAGATTATACTTAACGATTGCGTCATTTAAGCAATTTTTAGTCGTTCCTTTTTTTGGAGAAAATTATGTCCGATATTCAAAGCATGTATAAATTGATATTGGAAATCAATAACCTTAAGTTGGTTTTTAGAAATACAACAACTTTGCCTGATAGAAAGGAAAGCACTGCTGAACATTCCTGGTCTGTTAGTATGATAGTAATGATATTGATGGATGAGTTAAAAAAAGAATTTGCTCAAATTGATGAATTAAAGGTTATTAAGTTGGCTCTTATTCATGATGTTGTTGAAATTTACGCAGGTGATGTTATTGCATTTGATGCTGAAGCACGAAAAAATAAAACGAAAGATGAAATGGATGCTCTTGATAAACTTATAAATATTTATCCTGAATTTGGAAAACAACTAAATGATTTATGGCATGAATCTGAAAAAAAAGAATCGTTAGAAGCAAAAATTGCAAAAGCTGCTGATGCTATTTGTCCAATTTTTTTAAGACTTCAATTTAATCAGTCCTATATTCCGTTCAATATAACAATAGAGAATTTGGAAAAAACTAAAGCACCAAGTTTTCAATTTAGCAAAACATTTAAAGCTTTGTACGAAAAGTTGAAAAAAGATTTAATTAATCAAAATCTGATTTTAACGGAATAACCCGATGTTGAAAGTAAGCACCATGTTTTATAGCGAGAGGCAAGTTAACACTCAGCCTCCATTCTAGCTGCGCGCACAAGTAAATCTCCATTATCTGGATATCTATGTTTCACTCTGTTTGCTTCGCCTAGTATATGAATCAAGTTTTCTTTTATTTGACTAAAGTAATAACTAAGAACTGCTTCGATTTGTTTTGGTCTTTCTTCATAGTGAGATTTTGGTTCCCTGCCCAATTTAATATCTTTCGCATCAACTTCTTGATATCTCTCTTTTATTCTCTTGTTAGCAAAATCAGAAATTTCTTTTATGTCATATTTTGAGTGCAGTGTATCGGTTCAGGGAAATGCATTTAGCCGAACTGATACTTTTAAATAAATATAACCATCAGTTGTTGAAAGCGAATCACATAAGACCAGGGTGTATTTTGCACGCTCTCAGGGAAATTTTTGTTTATTTTGTATCCGTGGAACGAAAGGTACTTTTTGACCCCAATTCCTTATAAATAAATAGCCAAACCTTTATCAACGTAGCATAATATGATCGCTTTTCCTCTGAAGTATAATTTTGATTCATATACCAGACAAATAATCATCATACATGACGAGCCCATTATTATGGCAATTTCCGGATTTGAAAAAAAGGCGGAAACATTTTCACAACCGCTAGATAAAAACACGATAGGAATAGCTGGCATTCCAGGAACAAACGATTTTGTTACTTGCACTGCAAGCGGTGAAATAAAATTTTTTACCTGTCATGACAAGGGTATTGAGGAAGCAAAAGAATCATTAAAAGTTGATGGAAGCGCTGAATCAATTGCGATAAATGCACAAAAACAACTTGTTTGCAGTTACTGGAACAGGAAGATTGAAATAGGTCTTGATTTTGCATGCTGGGACATTTCCGCCGATGTTCGTAATGCGGTAAAGATGACTAACCATACGTCAAGAGTATTTCGAGTTCCCCTCGAACCAAAAATATTGGTTGCTTTACCTAATGGACATTTTTTATTTTCAATAGAAGGTGCAACCTATGTGAACTTATCCTGTCTTGCTGATCTTTCGAATCGTCAACTTGTATTACCCTGTAATGAAGATGACGATTATGATTATGAACCTGTTTGTAGCATTATGTGGGATTCAGAAAACCTGCTTGTTACAACAAGTCATCGTATTTATTACGTCAAGGTCGAAGATCTCCTTAAAACGACTGGTACTTATGGAGTGCTGCCAACATATAAAGAAGAGACTTACAAGGATTTAGCTCTGCGGGAAATATCAAATTTCATTAAACTACCTTCAGGACAATTTGTGTTTAGCTTTCACGATCATTCTGAAGGTCAAGATAAACATTTTTGTAGAGTAGAGTTATGGGATCTAGAGAATCGCGACTCCGTACCACCCGTAGTACTACTTTCAAACTTAGAAACTGGACATCAATTTTCTTATACGGACGATGGGAAATTATTAATTCTTAAAAACGATACCTTGCATGTTGTGCCGTATCTCGATTTAGCTTTTAATCCAAAACGTCATGCTCAGATAATGGAAGCACTATCAATAGGGCTTACCCGTGATACCTCAGGAGTAGTATGTTCATACATTGCCCCAACTTGCCGATTTCACAAGCCACCTCCATCTCCTCCACCTCAATTACGAGAAATTGTTAAACTTCCTGGGCGTGCTCGTGGTTTGTAAACGTAAAGCAGATATAAAAATAGTTAAAAAGTAATGCATAGTGGTAACAGTTTTTGATAATCATCATCTGTCACGCAATCACGAACCCGATTTAGCATCGCGCATAGATATTTATAAGGTTCAATGTTGCTTGCTTTGCAAGTCTCAATCAGGGAGTAAAAAATTGCACCTGCTTTTGCACCAGCAGGACTGCCGTTAAACAGCCAGTTTTTGCGATCAAGCGCAAAAGGACGAATGGCATTTTCAACAAGATTATTGTCTATTTCGATACAACCATCTTTCAAATAATTATTTAATTCAACCCAATGTGCGAGACAATAGCGTATGGCTTTTCCAAGAGCACCCTGTTCAGAAGTTTTAGTAAGGTGATGATCAAGCCATTTTTTAAATGCATCTAAAATAGCTACGGATTTTTCTTGTCGTAGTTGATAACGTGCTTCTGGTGATAATTGATTGTCTCGTGCTTCTTTTTCAATGGCGTATAACTTGCGATAAAATTTAAGTGCGTCGTGCGCTATGCCTGAATTTTTATGTGTTTTTGCTAATTCAGCAAATGGTCGTCTAGCATGCGCATGACAACCAACAGGAACAATATCTTTGGTGTCATGTGCCCAGTTATATCCTGAGAAGGCATCGCTTTGTAAGTAGCCTTTAAATCCAGCTAGGAACTTCTGTGCATGATAACCGCCTCGTGTTTCCTGATATTCATACACAATGCTGGGTTGATTGCCTCCACCACGATAGACCCACATATAAGATTTAGTACGATTATTACGACCGACTTCATTTAAAACTTGAACGGTGGTTTCGTCTGCTTGTGCATATTTACCGATAACAATATTTTTTTGAAGTAAATTAACAAGTGGTTCACAAAGTTCAGCGGTTTTTAACACCCATCCGCATAAACTACTGCGAGGCATGTCAATTTCCATTCTCTCCCAGATACCTTCCTGACGATAAAGAGGTATGTGGTCGCAGTATTTTGAAATGATAACATGTGCAACGAGCTCTGGAGTTGCAATACTTTTTGGCAGCAGCAGCAGTGCTGGCATCGAGGCAATTTTGACATTCTCTTGACATGGTTTGCAGGCATACTTAGGTCTAACATGTTTAAGAACGCTGATTTGTGCAGGAATATATTTTAGCTGCTCGCTAATCTCTTCACCGATACGTATAAGATGTTCACCACAGCTGCAAATTTTCTCCGCTTCCGGTAGGTCGTGTAACACTACTTCTCGCGGCAAATAATCTGGGAGTGGACGACGTACCGGATGCTTTTTGCGGACGTGAGATTTAACCTCTATTTCATCTGCAAGTTGCTCTTTGACTTCTTCTGGTAATTCAACGCCTGCCTCATCAAACATGTCCGGTTGCAAAATATTTTTTTCTGATGATGGTGAAAATACTCTAGCTCTTTCTAATTTAATTTTTTCAAGAAGCCTGACATATCGATCTTTGTAATCAGAGATTTCCTGCTTTTGCAAAAAGATGATTTTTTGCAGTTCTTCAATTGATGTCGGTAGATTTTCTAGGTCGATTTCCATGCGCGAAATATAGCAAATAATAGCTATTTTTACGAGTTTTTTTAGCAATAATTCTCTATCTGATTTGGCAGCATTGTATCAACTCGTGAGTATTTGTCACTCGCTAGTAACCACTTAAAATGAGTCAGGCTCATCTCAATGCATCCTTCAGCATCACGTGCAAATATAAATCTCCCTTTTTCCAAGCGGCGATACCATAAGGTGAAACAATTGGTCTCATAATAAAGTGCTTTAAGTTTGTTTCCGCTTTTGCCACGAAATAAAAACAAGCTGCCATCTGTTGGGGTTTTCCTTAACACTTCTGACACCAGTATGCACAGAGTATCAATCGATTTTCTCATATCCACTGGCTGCGTATAAAAAAATATTTTCATCTCTTCAAGATTCAGCATGCTAGCAGTACCTCTACTAATCGTTTAATCTGGATAGAGTCAAGATAACTTGGAAATGTACATTGGAAACCGTTAGGTAGTGACAGCTTGATTTTGCCAGAAACAACCGGATTTTCTTTAGGCAAAACTTTAACTGGGGCAAAGGATGCTTTATTTATCGTTGCTATTTTTTCTTTATTTTTAAGCAGGCAGCGATAGTATACAAATTTCGACAATATCAAATTCTGTTGATTACAAAATTCTTTTTGCGACAAACCGCTTTTTTCTTGATCTTCAACTAACTTGTACCATTGCGCATATCGTTCTTGATTTTCAATTGCCATTTGATAGCTCCTAATTTATGAAGGAGCAGATTGCAGGATTTTTATTGAATTAAAAAGATGTGGTTGGCCGGACGTTTACAGTGCAGTTTTAACAGTTCTGCTTTGCTATTTATAATTTCTTGGCCAACAAAATAACGCATAATATCCTCATCATCAAAAATAAATATAACAATAAGTGAGCAATTAACATAAATGGTTAAAAGATGAATAGCATTATCTTATCAATTTGAGCTAATCAAGGTCGATCATCTTGTATCACTAACTAAATCGGAAGCACCAATCGTACAACTCTAGTAGCGGATAATGCTCGAGTAGTGGATAAAGACCTAGTAGCCGATAAAGCTCGAGGAAATGAGAAAGCTGCTATAGTAGCAGGACGTTGAATTGCAGTTTTGCCTGTTAATGAGGCTAAACGGACCAAACTTCTTAACATGAAAGTGATCTCTTTAAGGTTTTATAGTGGGCATATTTTACATTGCTGTATAAAAAATAATAAGCTGGATTGTACCTGGTTGTAAGTGGATAAAAGCCTTCCTTAAAACTGATTAAAAATATCACAAAATATCTTTTTCTATCAGTAACATACAAAAGAATTTCAAAAATATTTTTTTAAATTCATCCTAAGGCCTGTTACAATCAAAAACTTTATTTATACTACTGCGCGCAAGATCAGTTAGGATTTATTTATAAGAGAAAGGAGTCGTTGTTAATGTTTAAAAAAATAGGTTTGTTTTGTGGGTTGCTTTTTTTGTTCTCTGAGCTTGGATATTCATCAAGTCAAGTACTGGTTTCCAATATTGATATCGTTTCACCTTGTCCTTTAAATGCAGTTTTGCGTCCTTATATTGTTGCCACGTTTGGCCCAGATTTTATGCGCTCAAGTCGCGCACAGTATTTAACGGTAGTTCCTGGATTAACTAACTATTACACAAGCACTTCTCCGTACAAAACGAGTGGCGGTTTAGGACTTGGTGGAGGACTTGAGGGTTATTTATTTGATGGATTGTTTTGGCAATTGGGTTTATCGGCCTTTTATAACACTCGAGTAGAAAACAGAGGCGATGTTTTGGATTTCGGATCCCAGCTGAATAAAAATTTTTCTTATCGCTATACGGTCCAGTCTTCGCGAATTGTTGCAACAGGAAAATTTTTGTCTACTTATAGGGGACGTGTGCATCCTTATTTTTCTGGTGAATTGGGATCAGCCTTTAATGCATCCCAGTCTTACAATGAAATTGCTTTAAATTCACAAGGAGTCGCTTTGCCGCCGTTCGTTAACCACACTCAAAATTATTTGACTTGGGGTATCGGTGCAGGAGTTGATGTCGATATGAATTCTACCTTTCGTTTAGGTTTAGGTTATCAATTTGTTGATTTAGGCGAAGCTAAATTAGGCTTAAGTTCAATTCAAACAATGGGACAAGCTAGCTCCTTAACAGTCCCGCATATGTATGACAATCAAATTCGATTTCAAATAACAACATTAGTATAAGATAAGGGTGTATTATCATAGATTTGCCCCCCTTTTTC
>JANWKO010000225.1 GCA_025451335.1 Gammaproteobacteria bacterium | reverse complement strand
CTGATAAAATAAAATTAGAATGTCCGTTTAATTAAATTATCACACATCAAACAATCTCTCGATTTATATCAAGAGCTCCAAAACAAAAAATTACCTGCTTTTTTTAAAAAAGACAAAACAATGGATAAAATAGAGCATTTATATAATAAATTATTGTCTTATCAAAGCAAAAATGATCCTCTTGATTTTATCATCTGTATTGGCTTGATTATTTTAATTTGCGAAGCGAATCAATCTAAAAATTCTTCTGTGTTAAGAGCAATTCAACTTTTAAAAGATGCATTTTTTCCTCATTGGGAAAAGCTTGAAAAAGCTTTTTCTTCTTTGAGAGAGCCAAGCTTTGTTCAGTTAGATCAATTCTTTTTTGATACTATGATTGGTGTCGCTTGTCTTCCTGCTTCTTTTGATAAAGTTCAGGTTTTATGTGGTTTGTTGAAAGAAAGAAATTTTCCATTCTTCAAGAAAACGTATGAAGAATTTATGTGTCATTTCATAAAACTGGAGCATTCTCTCGAAATTTTTATACAGATGATCGCATCTTATATATCTGAAATAAAATATATTTATGGAATTTTTATCTTTCTTCAAAAAGAATTTTTTATAAATACAACAGCAAATGACATAGGATTAATTCTTATGTATGCAAACTATGCAAAGGAAATATTTGATATTAGAAATTTATTCCCACTTGAGACTGATAAAAAAATATTGCATGTATTAAATTCAGAAAAAAAGAAGTTGCAAGAAATCATTTTAGAGGTTGTCTTTGCGCGTAGAACGGCACCAGTTTCAAAGATAATTACGGATTTTTTAATACCTGAAAAACCCTCTGCTGTTGGTATTTTCAAACAACTGCATGAACCTAATGATTCTAAATGGGGGAAACTTATGATGTTCGCTTTGTTCCTGATGTTCTTGTTGTTCCAAGTAAGGACCAAGTTGAACGTTTGCCTCCAGAATATTTTGCCTGCAGCCGCTCTAATTCATTGAATAATATAAAAATATTATTTTAAGATTATGAATTATACTTACTTATATTAGTCGTGCGTCAATAGTATAAGGGGTGACTATATGGCCGGCAGCGCAGTGGTGTTGGATGAAAAAGCATTATTAATAACTAATAAAATCCATGATTTCAAAGATAAAATCAGTCCAGCTATGGGTTATCTTAATATATTGATAAAAAATTATGTTGAAAATCCAGGAGCAAATAAACAGCTCACAGAACTTTTAACAAATCTTTCTAAGCTAAAAGATACTGTGGTATTTGATTTGAAAAGAACAGCTGAATTAACTGAAGAAAAAAAGGCAGCAAACCAAGCAAGTTATCTTGAAAATATAAGACAAATATTGGAATTGGCTGAGCTAGCTAAAAATTCTTTTGCAAATTCTGACACCGAGAAAACTTTTACTGATCTTATTGATTCCATCGAAGATACATTGAATATCTTAGCAGGTAAAGATGTTAATCCGATAAAATTGACCAAGTTAATAGATAAAGTAATTGAAAAACAAAAAGTGGTGATTGTCGGTGAACATAAGGACCATAAAAATGAAATTATTATCGAATCAGAAATTGATCCTCGTTTTAGCAATTCAATTGTGCAAGGCAGGCATGTAAATTTTATTATTTCAATTTTACAAAACTGTGTGGGAAATTCCAAGCGACTAATGGAAAGTCAAGAATGGCAAAAGGATGAAAAACCTAAAATTAAAATTATTGTAAAGCCGACAGATGATAATCCAAATTCTTTTCAATTAATCATTGAGGATAATGGTGCAGGAATTGAGCCAGAAAGATTAGAAAGACTTAATGCAGGAGTAGTAGGTTCAACCGTTTCCGTTGGCGGGACGGGGTTTGGTCTTGCTGGTTTAGTAGCCGAAATGAAAAAAAAATTTGCTGACAAAGCTGAAAGGACCATTGCTACAGAAGCCAATCCCAATAAGAAAACTTTCACAACATTTATCTGGACATTACCAGCTAAAATATTTGGAAGTCCTGTAAGAGTTTTATCTAATTGTCCTTTTAAGTTTGTCGTTGTCGATGATGCTGAAGTAAATCTAAAAGTTTTCTCACTTCAATTAAAACAATTTATGAAAGAGAATTATGAAGGAGAATTTGCAGGACTTGTAATAGCGACTGATCCTCAAGCCGCTTTAGATTGGTATGAAGAGCAAGACGAAACTATTGAAGAGCAAGATGAAACTATTATAGTCCTTGCATTATGGACTGATAAAATAATGCCTATACCCAAGGGTTGGTCTATAGAAAAGGATTCAGGATATTCATTTGCTGAAAAATTTCGAGAAATTGAGCTAAAGAAAGCAGCGAAGAGAAAGGCAAAATTAGATCCTATGCCTATTTGTTTAGTTTCTGGAAATGATAAACAAGAAAGCAAAGATATAAATTTTATTTTGGTAAAAGCTGATTTAAAAAGCATGCCTATAGTTTTTGGTAAGGTCTGTGATTCGGCAGCAAAAATTCGAGAAGAATGTGCTGATGTTGCCAAATCGCATCCAGCTTTTAAGAAAGAACAACCGGACAAAAAGAAAATGGCCACCAAAAAGAAACATAGAAAAAAACCACCTACTCTTATAACTGTGAAAGGTAAACCGGAACGTGTTCCGCAATCAGCTCCAGGTGAACAAACTCCATTCTCAGCTACATTACCGACTGGAGGTCTTTCTGATTTACCTTCTCCTCAATCAGCTCCAACTGGAGAACAACAGAGGCGATCTGTGATTGGATCGCCACCACTTCAATCTGTGCCGGAACATGCACCATTACAAAGTGGCGGTCAAGGGCAATCCATGTCGCTTTCGGCACGAACTCAAGGAGTAGTGGCTACAAATACTAATACTAACCCGGATTTTGTATATGTATCTGCAGATCTTTCTAGTAAAACCCCAGTAGGTTCAGCAACCGTTGCTCAAAAAGCTTATGTTGCAGACCCTAACTCAGATTTTGTTTTAGTTTCCCAAAAGCCTCAAGGTGCCACTGATCCTTCAAGAGCAAATCCTTCTGTTCAAATCCAAGCAAGCTCAGAACGTGCATTACCCTCAGCAACTGCATCACAACCTGTTAGAACAACGCCATCCGTGCGCGTAGCTAAACAATCATTTTTTAGTCAATGGAGAAATAGGGGTAGAGGTAAAGTCGCGCCTGTAGAGGGTGTTCAGCAACAAGCGACAACTGAACACAAAGGAGCTCAAGTGCCTGAAACAAAACTTACATGGAGGCAAAAAATCATAGGCTGCTTTAGTAGGGCACCAGAACAAGATCAAAAACCAGGCGATGCGCCGAGTGAAGGTAAGAGGATGTCAAAAAAGGGCTAGCATAAGTTGTGTGCAAAGCCCTTCAAAAGTATCTGTCTAATTTAATCAATTTTTTCAATTAAACTTTAATAATTGAGGAAATTGCAAAATTAAGAATTTAGCCGATTTTTCTTCTTTTTACGAAAAAATTTGAAAAACTAATCGACACCCAATTGAGATTTTGATTTAATTTGCAACGACCAAATCACAAAAAAATCAAAACAAAAAGGGGTGTCGATTATGAAACTCGGAGAAAAGTTATCACAATGTTGGCACATGATACAAGGAAATCTTTTTCCTTGGCTGCAAGAAGAACTGGGCCCACTGACTGAAAAGCAGCAACAGCTGGTTACCGTATTTGAATTGTCCCGCGTTGAAGAATTTATCCCAAGCTATCATGGTTATGTTGGTCGGCCACAAGATGATTGTTGTGCGATAGCAAGATCATTTATTGCGAAAGCTATATACAACATGACAACGACTTCACAACTTCTAGATCGGTTAAATTGCGATAAGGTATTGAGACGGATTTGTGGTTGGGAAAAAGTTTCTGATATTCCTTCTGAATCTACCTTTTCTCGAGCATTCTCAGAATTTTCAGAGAGTGAATTAGCTCAGCGTTTACATGCAGCTTTAATTGAAAAATATCAATCAGATCGGTTGATCGGACATATTTCTCGAGATTCTACTGCGATAGAGGCTCGTGAAAAAGTAGAAAAGAAAGAAAAAAAGCCCAAGATTAAAAAGAAACGTGGGCGCCCAAAAAAAGATGAAGAACGCTCACCTGAGCCTAAGTTCTTAGAACGTCAACTCACTATGCCGCTTAAGGATATGTTAACGGAATTGCCGAAAAAAGCAGATGTCATTTTCATGATTGCGCAATAACCTGCGTACCTGCAAAATCAAATCGAAACCGGACTTCTTGTAATCCCGCTTGACGCATCGCATGACGCAGTTTGATTTTATCATCAGCGTAAAACATTAGAAATCCACCACCGCCGGCGCCTATCATTTTGCCACCCATAGCACCATTTTTGCGGGCGATTTCATACCATTCATCAATTTTATTATTACTCATATTACTTGAGCGACGTTTTTTATGATCCCAGTGTACATTCATTAAATTAGCGAATTCATTCAAATCACCTGTTTCCAACGCGTCTTTACTTTTTAAACCTAGATCTTTAATGAAGTGTAAATTAGAAATCATGTCGCTGTTTTTTTCTTTACTCTTCACATCTTGTTCTTTCAAAATATTGGAAGCAGAGCGTGAATAACCAGTAAAAAATAATAATAAATTATCTTCTAAATTATACAAGGTTTCTTGGTCGATCTTAAGCGGCCACGCTTCAACTTGATCATTTGGTAAAAATCGAAAACATGTGATACCACCATACGCTGCGATATATTGATCTTGTTTTCCAATGGGTTCTTTTAAAAGATTTAATTCAATGTGACAAGCTTCTTCCGCTAATTCTTTGGGATGAATCAAATTCTTTTTCAAAGTATGTAATGCTTTTAATAAACCTGTGGTGAAACTTCCTGAAGAGCCGAGTCCCGTGCCGGAAGGAATGTCTGCCATGCTAGTGATTTCAAGATGTGGAGCAGCAACAGCCACATGTTTTAATGCTTCGCGAATAATGGGATGCTCCACTTCATCAATGGAAGTGACGCGTTCTAATTTGGAATATTTGATAATCAGTTCTTGCACGAACGTTTGGTGCAAAGTGATATAAACATATTTATCAATCGCTGCAGCGATTAAAAAACCACTGTGATCACGATAATAAGAAGGTAAGTCAGTACCGCCACCACCAAGAGAAATGCGTAAAGGGCTACGAACAATGATCATAGTTTGATTTCCTATATATTTCTTCCACGATTGTTAATGCTGCGTAAGCATCTTGAAGTCCAGCTTCAGGTTGTCTTTTTTCGCGGATATCTTCAATAAACTCAGCAAATTCCATTTCCCATGAGTTATCTGCCATAGGAAACTCCCAAATAAATGTTTCCGGTGGTCCCATTTCGGGTGACATTTTGTAAAAAGAAATGCGTTCCACACCGTAACTACCACCTAAACCGTTAATGTCAATTTTACCAATGCGACCATAAATTTCGAAAGAAAATAAATTTTTCCATTCCGTACAACTCGCGTGTAAAAATGCGACTTGTTGTTTAGGCGTTCTTAATAATAAAAATCCATTATCGTCCACCGGCATATTCCAATAATACGTGTGCGCCGAACCATTAACTTCATTAAAATCACCTAAAAACCAACGCGCAAGATCGATTAAATGCACGCCTTGATCAATTAATTCGCCACCACCAGACAGTTCAGGTTGAGCGCGCCATTCTTTGTCGTAACCCACTCGTCCACCATGACCGTAACGAGCACGGATAAACATGAGGTCACCTAATTCACCATTATTGACTAACTCACGCGCTTTTTGAAAAGCGCGATGGTAACGATGATTAAAGCCGACTCGAGCGAGAGCGCCAGATTTTTTTGCTGCGGTGATAACAGGTTCGAGTTCAGAAGCGCGACGACCAGCGGGTTTTTCAACGAGAATGTGTTTGCCCGCAGCGACTGCAGCTAATCCAATTTCAGCAAGAGAAGCATGAAGGGTAGCGATAACAATGATATCGACATCTTCCCGATTGACTGCTTCACGCCAATCTGCCAACGCGACACAACCGGGATACTGTTTCGCAAGCGATTCCGCTTTTTCTCGGATTTGATCAACACAAACCGTTAATTCAACTTTTTCTTTCGCAGCATTTTTTATTAAGGAATGGGTCAAACTTTTTGCGCGCTTTTGCCCAATGAGTCCACAGCCTATGATTGCAACTTTCACGCATCACCCCATGTTTTTCCACGATCAGTAGGTACAATGCGTCGGAGTGTATAGATATCAGAATTTTTTAAATCGTCTGCATATTCAGGCAATTTTGCCCAAGGATCCCATACTGCACTGATTAATCTTCCCGTGATGCCATCACTTGCTGATGCAGCTAAAAACGTACAAAGTGCTGCGCCTACATCTAGCGGTGTGCCGCCAGTTTGTTTTTGTTTCATAGATTGATCATAAAAAGCTTTGCCCACTTTTTCCGGACCTGCGGCCAATAATTCATCCAACAAACGTGTATTTAAAGCGCCTGGAGCGACGGAATTCACATCAATATTAAAATCTTTAACTTCTTCAGCTAAAGTTTCTGCGAAGCGAACGACGCCTGCTTTAGAAGCTGCATATGCACTTAAATTTGGCATGGGTTTGGTTGCCCCACCACCGGATAGGATGATGATTTTTCCATATCGTCTTTGCTTAAAATGTGGCAATACAGCACGACACTGCAAAACAGTGCCTTTTAAATTAATATCGATTGCATTCGACCATTCTTCCCAATCGATTTCTTCAATTGGACCTTTAGTACCATAGATCCCAGCATTAGCAACTAAGGCATCAAGTGTTCCAAGCTCAGCAAGTGTTTCCGCAACCAGAGCATTCATTTGTTCTAAATTTGAAACATCGGTAACTTTTGCCAGTACTTTTGTTTTGCCCTGTGCGAGGTGAAGTAATTCTTGATGGGCTTGTTTGAGTGGCTCAGCGCTGCGTGCGCAGATCATAATATTTGCCCCTTCTTGGACAAATTTTTTCGCCACTTCCAATCCTAATCCTTGACTTGCGCCGGTAATAATAACGCTGCGGCCAGCTAATTTCATTATTGTCTCCTGATGAATGTCCTGTTGGAGAGGTATGTTAGCTGATCTTTTTGGTTAGGGCAAAGGTCTTAGTTTCTTCCATCTCACTCAAAATAAATTTAGCAAAAGGCTTGATATTTTGTTCAACAGAAGCTTTTTCCAACGTTTTCATATATTCATCCCGGCGAGTGACGGAAATGATGGTCCATGGGAAACCACCAGAGGCAAAAAGACTGTTCATAATAAAGCGGCCAATTCTGCCATTGCCATCCAAGTAGGGATGAATATAGACAAAGATAAAATGACCTAACACAGCCCTGACTGCAGCGTTAGG
Source organism: Gammaproteobacteria bacterium (assembly GCA_025451335.1). Lineage (GTDB taxonomy): Bacteria > Pseudomonadota > Gammaproteobacteria > DSM-16500 > DSM-16500 > JAJPGW01. The sequence goes on along the minus strand of JANWKO010000225.1, from coordinate 13,307 downwards.
TTCGTTTATCAAGCAAGTGAAATAAGCTTCCATAGCATCCATTAGTGCATCTTTAGGCAAAGGTGTATGCATAGAGCCTCGTATGTAAACTTGCTGATTTCTAAATCCTGCCAATTGTTCTGCTTTAAGAATGCCTGCTTTAACGGAAGGAGAAAACAAAGCTGAATACCAACTATGTAAGTCGTCTTTTAACACTTTGCCTGAATTTTCACTATGGAATATGCGTTCAATACTGGTTTTTACTGTATTAAATGCAAGACGATATCCTTTCGCTGCCATGGCATTGATTTGGTTTCTATCGTTGTGAGAATGATCAGGATTCCATTGTCCATTAGCAATTTGGTGTATTAATTCTTCACTAACTTCATAACCTTCAATTGACAAAGAGTTAAAAGCATCGTAAACAAATATTTTTTCTAATTGTGAAAAATATTTTTTTGAAATTCGGGCTTGACCAGGTTCAGATGGAAAAACAGATAAAACAATTTCACGCATATTTTGCCAAAGAATAGAGATTCTAGCAGCATAAGGGGATCGAATTCGTGGATAACTAGATAATGCAGGTTCTTTAATGATAAAAGGATTGGTAGGTTCTATTTGATAACCTGCAGCCAGTAGAGCATCTTGTAATGTTTTGGCGCGTTGCTGTTCGCCAAGAAAATAATATCCGCCAATGATACGGTTTGCCGATGCTATATTTGTTCCACCCAGCAATTCTCGTCCAAGCTCAAGCGGATCAACATATTTCAAAGCAATTTCTGCATCATTAGCTTGTTGTTGAAAGAATTTATGTGAAATCCTGTGCAAGGCGAGGGGAAGCGGCATTACATTAATATGATTGATTTGTTCAATTTTTTGCGGAAACGTTTTAGTTTCTTGATATAACAAAATAGATGTATGAAATGGTAACTTAATAAGCGAAGTTCCACCTTTATTAACCATAACCAATAACTGTTTTGGAATGATGGTGCTGCCAAGGTGCAATTCAATTGATGCATTAGCAGATAAGCAATAATTTTTTCCAAAACGATAATCTAAATAAATGCTAACAAAATTCCAAAATGAGCTATACCAAGGAGTACTGTCACCTTTTGTCGAAATGGGTTGTTTTAATAGATACCAGCCGCGAATAATCCGGGTTAACCAGTCATCTGATTCTAGGCGCTTTAGATCGACTCTAGAAATATCTTTGGCGCGGATAATCCCTTGATTAGCATGGTTTTTTACGCGAGATAAAGATTCCGCTAATAATTGATGATGTTGTTTAGCCATATTTTACTATGTTTTATTGTAAGTGAAATACTATGTTTTAATGATATCATTTTACTATGTTTTAATGCAACATAATTACTATGTTTTGTGAGTAGCGTAAGGGCGATATAATTTATTTTATCTTGTTTTTGTGGAATAGTTGCACAAAACACATCAAAATCACTGGGTTTATTAAATATAGCCTTATCGAGTTTTTCTTCAACAAGAAAAGCTATTTATTTCACAAAAAAATCAGCACTAATTCCGAATTTCTTTTTTAGTCCTGCTATTTGATTTTTAGACAAAGGGCGTATTCCATTCAAAAATTTTGAGACATTTGCTTGTCCGCCAAATATGTCCGCCAAATCAGATTGATTTAGATTATGAGTTTTCATTAGAAATTTAACCATTTCAATGTCATCAATATCGCTCCCAATGTCAGGAAAATGTTCATTGTCATATTGTTCCAGGTTTTCACCAATTATTTGCATCGCAATGGCTAATGGATGTTTATCGTTATCCCGAACTTCGTCAATTAACTCATCGAGGATTTTTTCTAACTTGGCGTATTCCTTAGAGTTAGATGGTTTTTTAAATACAGAAATAGGCAAATGAAATTCGTGTTTTGTTTTTTGGTCTATATAATTAATTTTCAGTGCTGCGTTACTCATAACTTACCTCGTTGCAATTTGGCTTGATTAATTGGTTTACTATATTCCGAATGAGTCCATATTTCTCTTATATAACAAAGTTGAGAATTATAATGAATTGCAGTAACCAAACGGTAATTGTTGCCTCCTATATCAAAAATTGTATAGCCATTAGTATAATCAACGGAATTAAAATTTTTTTTAAAATCACTAACACTATGTGCCTTTACATTACGCATTTTTATATACCATTCAGTTAATGGTACTTTAGCCTGGGCATTATTGTGACTGTAGTTACGAATTTTCTTTTTTGAAATAATACGCAAATTTATTCCGTCAATTGATTGTTGTGGTCTATATGATAATATATGGCAAACTGACATATATGTCAAACTGACATGCTGTGTACTTTACAAACAAAGTTAACTTTTATCAACTAAATACTTACAATCTGATATGATTTGCAAACGGGAGGAGAGAAGGAAGGCTGTTAAAATCCAATTAGAGGCAGTGGCTGCGGCTTAGTAATGGGTTATACCTGAATTAGTAAGTGATTGATTTTAAATGAATGATTAACAGGATGAACTGGTCATTATTTATATGGTACATAATTCACATGGATCATTTATTGTGTATCGCTTATAACATTCGAACATTATGTTATTTAGGACCTTTAAAATGAACGCGTTTTTTGCATACCACATAAGGCGTGACGGAGTGCGCGTTCATATTCGCTTTCAATTTTCGAATATAATTCGCCAAACTCTGATTCATTTTCGGTTAAGCGGTTTTTTAGTTCTGTTTTAATTCGAGCAAACAATTTTACCTAAAAAATGGTCATTCAACCACTTATCCGGACTAAATTGGCGCATTCTTGCTTTCGTAAGTTTGTGAAGTTTCTGGAGAAGAAGCTGCTTTTAATTTCAAGGCACTAAAATCCACAACAGATGCACCAGCTGTTCCAACAAATTTATCGAGAGTCAGAGGTTTAGTTAGATCAAATAGTGAAAAAATAGTTTCTATTGATTCAGTACCTTTAAAAGCTGTGAGTTCACTATTGTTTGGATTTAATTTAAGTCCAATCGTGTCGAACAATTGCAAGTTAAAAATATGAAGTAATCCATATAAAGCTTCATACTGTTTCAGTGTGATATGTTGTTGATTAGCAATTTCAGATAATATTTGCAGTGCAAACTTGATAACATCTGAAAGATTCGCAATGTTTCCCGCAATACGTTTAACAAGTTGATTCGCTAAATCTCGACCTTGACCGCCGAAATTTATACCTTTTCTTACTTCTTTTGCAACTTTTCGCTCTAATTGAATATTTCCTGCTTGAATAGCTTTTAATTTGGCTATAAGGATATCCACTTCATTTTTCAATTTAGCTAAATTGTCTTTATCCCGCAACTGATAAACGGCATTTGGTCTAGGAAAATAGGGAAAAAGAACAGACGGTGCTTCTTTCATTTCTTTTTCGATTGCTTTCTTATCAGAAGGCGTTCCTTCATCAAGCTGCAAAGGTATAAATTCATACCATTTAGATAGTGATAACTCTGGATTTATATCAATAATGAATTGTAGTTGACGAACTCCTGAAGATTTTGCAGTGACGAATGGTTGATAATTCGCAGGCAATGTTAGTTCGGATAACTTAGTTGATTTAATTTCTTTGGCATCAACTGTGAATAACTCGCTATTTTCACTAACCCACCTGAGAGCATTGTATGCAGCTCGAACAGGATCCTGTGCATCATCCGTTATTTGCAAATAACGAGTGCGTATATGTGGATAACGACGGCTTGTTGAAGCATCAGTGGGTGAAGCAGGATTTGGAATCAAACAAAATAAATTTTGTACCAAAATATTATCAGGAAAAGCATATTGTAATAATTTAATTAGACTATTGCTCTTATCAATTTGAATCTGATAATTTGACAAATTCGCTTCAGCCACATCACAACAGCTGAGAATAATACTAGGATCAAGACTGTCGATAGCAAATTGACAAAAACCTGTCCATACTCCTCCGCAGGGAATTTTTCGAACAAACTCTTCTTTAATTGCTTTTAAACCAATTAAACTTTCTAACATATAAAGACAGTTACGATCTTCATCAGGCTTAATAGGATCCGATAAAATTTCGAGCGGGTAAGCACTATCAGAAGAATTTGCATGTAAATAAAACCGGACACCAGATAGCTTTGACAAAGCAGCTAGTATGTTTTCCAGCCGCATTTTGTCTGCCATTAACGTGAGAATGTTTTTATGATTCTCCGTAGCTTTTACCTCAGTTAAAGGAGTTTCAATCTGATAATCAGTTACAGATCCTTTTGAATCAATTTTATATCGAACATTTCTATATCGAACATTTGCCATGTTTTAAACCCTTGCATTATATCGAGCCGCTGGCGCTGGTCTATGAACGGCTTGCTCCTGTGCTACCATCGTTTCCGTAGCAAATGAACCCATTTTTCTAACTCCTGTTGCGCCATCTTCGCTTACTGCTATTCCTGATGTCATCTGAGCTGCACGAGAAGGCAAATAAAATTCTTTTACATATTCAAGATCTTTCTCAAGTTTAGCAGACCATTCAGCTGAAAGTTCTTTGGATGCTTTTAACATCTGTTGTTTCTGAGCATCATTTAACTCTGTTTTGTAACGATATCTACTACGGTGTGAACTTGAAGAAGATGGTTCAGAAGATGTTGGTACGGAAGATATAGGTGCAGCTATTACTATATTGTGATCAGCACAAAAAGCAACAATAGCTTTTTCATCTGAAGGAGCTGACTGTTGTCCTTTTAAAAATGCATCTGAAACTAAAGGATGTGGTTCAGGAATTCGATGTTCATTTATATCTTGAGCTGTTCCATTATTCGCTATATTAAAATAATACATTGTTTCCTGTTCAAGATTATAAATTTCCTGTTCTAATTCTTGAGGTTTTTTACCTAAGATTTTTTCGATTTCACGGACATAGTCATAAAACGATCGCCAATAATTTAAGTCTTGTTGAGTAACTTGTCGAACTGAAGTTAAACTTGTCGTATCAACATGTAAATCAACATTTTTTGGTGGAAATTTTCGTTGTTCTTTGGGGACAAATGGACGAATTAATGGATTGGTTGATGGATCTGTTATTTTTTTCTGTAATATACAAGAATCGATCCATTTTTTAATATCCATTCTTAGGCATTGTTCATATTTACGATAGAAGCCAATTAACTTACGACAATGCGCTAATTGAGGGGAATCTAAACTTTCTTTACTCTCATCCATTTTAGGAGCATCTAATGCGCCACTTTTCAATTTCGCATAAAATGATTGTTTACAAGAAAGATATTTAATTGAATCTTTATCAGTGCATTGATAATCTTCCTTGTCGTGTGCATTTGTTACAGGTATAAATCCTCGTCCTTGTTGAAAGTAGGTAAGCACTTCCTGGAAATTTCCAAATTGTTGATCTTTATTTACAATACCATCGCGACCTGAATCACAAGTGATAGAGCCATCTTTTTGATATTGAAAAGCGCAATGAAAAACTTCATTTTCGCTTGAACGAGTATTTTTGCCTGCAAATGTAATCGCAAAATAACCTTCACCTGAGGAAGAAGGTCTTAGGATAAACACGCCATTGATGTCACCGATGCCAACTTTGACATTTTTCAAAAACGATGCGGCTTCACTTAGCATATTTAGTAAAACAGGGACTGAAGTATCTTTATTAAAACTAGCAAAATAAGCTATGGATTGTTCATGGGGGCGTGTCTGCATTGGTAATACCTCGTTATACAATTTTTTATAGTTGCCTTCAAATAAAGGCTCAAAATCTGAATGAATGAACATTTTCTATTAAGTAAAAATTTTTGGCACAATACCACAAAATTAACTCACAGTAAATTATTTTGCTTATTTATTATGCGCGTAATTTTTAAAAAATCAATCAATTGATGCTTTCACCCATCGTGCACCGTCTTTAACGAACACAAGAGGCCAGATTACTATCAATCTGATCACTTAAAATTTAACTTATCATGCATTGTTAATCTGATAGACATACTTTGCAGTATCTGTTAAAAACACTCACAATTTAAAAAACAAGAGATAATTATGTCCACAACTAGAACAGATAGCGAACAAAAAGCTCAAGCTAAATATGAATTGGCAGCAAAAAAAGAATTACTCAGCACTATTCTTGCCATGTGTCAAAAAAAGATACCATTCGATTCGTCTATCATTAAGCAATTCGTAAAACAATTTAAAGACATCAATGCGCGTGCCTTTGGTGAAGGGGATTATTGGAACAAGACTTTTTTAGAAACCGCTGTTTCAGAACATAATCAAGAAGTCGCTGCAGCTCTTCTTGATGCCAAAGCAGATATTAATTTTGTTGATGATGATATCAGAGCACCTGTTTTACATCATGCCGTCAGAGATCTCGATTTTGATATGGTGAAATTCTTATTAGAACATAATGCTGATGTGAATTTTACCAAACCAAGTCAATCAGGGCGAGGGAATGGAATTATTCCACCATTACTTTATTTGCGATTTTCTTATAACATCGAAATAGATCCATTTGGGTTAGATAAAGCTAGTAATGATAGACGTTTAGCTATTGCTAATTTGCTTTTAGCCAAAGGAGCAGATGATGGAATAGGACGTGAATACGAAGGTTTCGCTCTTTTATATTCAGCAGTTGGTCATTCTGACGATAAACTCCTGGAGTTAGTTCTCAAAAGATGGAAGGTGCCACAAGAAAATTTAGATAGAGCTTTAGAAAAGGCTATTGACCATTCTTCTCATCGTACAGAATATTTTGCATTAAGATCTATTAACATTGAAAACAGTCGTCTCACTAATTTAAAAATAGCGCATATGCTTTTAGAAAAGGGTGCTAATCCTAATGCTATTGGCGATTGTTATCAACACCCACTCATCCATTTTGCAGCATCAAAAGGATCCGATGAAACGGTGCGCTTATTTTTAGAATATGGTGGCGATCCATTGCATAGCCGAGAAAATTATAGAGATTTGGGATATCCAAAAGATGCTTTACCGCATGAACCTAAGGAAAATCCTTTAGAACTAACTAAAATAAATCTAAGTTATTTTTCAATGGATAAAAAAGACAGACCACCGTTTACCTACATTATAAATGAAGAGTTTGAATTACAACAACTTAAAGAAGAACAAAATAAATTTAATTTATTGCACGCAGCTGCGATGAGAATGTATGTTGATCCTTTTAAGAATCTTTTAGATAAGATACTAAACTTAAAAAATTTGACGAAAGATTTTGAAGCAGCAGTTGAATTAATAAAAGAAGCAACAACGCCGTTTAACTACTTCCATGAGATAAATATGTTTGTTGCTGCTTTGAATCGCTATCGAACATGGTTGTTAGATAATAAGCAAGATATGCAACTGTTAATTAAATTTTTTAATTTAACGGAAGAACAAGCTAAACATCCATTTTTGGATGCAACAATAGTGAAAACAATTGAAAAACTTTCTGTTTCCGAAAGCCATACTCAACATTGTGGGTTATTCAAAAATCAAGGACGAGAATATAAAGAAGAAAAGATGCCTGTAAAGGAAAATAAACGGTTAGAAATTTAAGACGCATAGACCCTACAAAAAACGAGGTGATTATTATGTTCGGAATGCACAAAGAAACTGAAAAAGAGAAAAAAGAAAAAGAATTACGTAATCGTATTCTTGAAATGTGCCAGAATAAAAAACCCTATGATCCCGCTGTCATCGATGAATTTTTAACCCTATTTAAAGATATTACAATAAGATGGTTGAATTAATACTCAACCGATCGGTCCTAAAACCAACGCAATATGAGTTAAATGAAGCTCTGCACGATACGATGGAGCAAAAGACGACGCGTATATATGAATTTTATCGCTTTACCCCAGAAGAGAAAGAACGCAGCATTATAAAAAGTAATATAGTGCGTTTGCTATTAGAAAATGGTGCCGATCCTAATGCCAATGTACTTAATTTCAGTGTGTTGATAAAACTCGCCATACTTAGATTATCTGAAGATCAAATAAGAATATTTCTGCAATATGGTGCTGATCCTTTGCATTGCAAAAAAAGTTACAAAAACTTGGGTTATGATAATCCCTGGGAAAAGTATTCAACACAAGAGTCACCGCTGGAAATGGCAAAAGATGATCTTGATAGATTAAAAAAATACATATTAAGGCCCGAATTCACAACAGAGCCTAGACAAGAAGTGTATTTTAAAATGCTTGCAGAAAGACAAAATATATTTGAAATGTTGTATGATGCGACAATGAATATGTATATCGTTCCCTTTAATAAGATGTTAGATAAATTATTAAATTTACCAAACTTATCTGGTGCATTCATTGAAGAACTGTATTTCTTAAAAAGAATTGTAACACCATTTAATTATTTTGAAATGGTGAATAAGTTTCTGGTTGCCTTAAATCAATGTCGTGATTGGCTTTTAGCATTTAAAGCCGATGCTTCTGTTCTTGCTGATTTTTTCCAGTTAAAAGGCGATCAAATTAGGAATCCGATTTTAATTGACGTGGTTGTTAAAGCATTAGAAAAACTAGTTTCACCAGAAATTTCTTCTGAATACAGTCGGCAATATGGTTTGTTTAAATGCAAAAAGGAAGAGATCAAATCAATTGTGATACCACAGTCCATGTCGGAAAAAGAGAGTAATGGCAAGCAGCCAAGCATTTAACATCCTCAAAATCACTGATTTTGAGTAAAACTTTATCATAATTGTGCATCGATTCTAAAAAGAAGTTTGAGCCTGCACTCATTACTAACTTTGGAGTAATGTTTGCTTTCTAATGTGACTTGAGTCTTGATTTACAGGGTTTATGATGATCGATTGTTAGCGCTTGATTGTTCTCAACTTCTCAATTCAAATCTATGTATTGATTGTTTTCAATGTCTATGCAAAGATAATTTAAATCATTGTAGACTAGTAAAATCATAGGGCTTAGAGAGCATCATGGAAAAATCAAGCAAGCAGGATGATTTTGACTTTTCACTGGTATCAGGCGGACTGCTTTATAAGTTTTATTTGAAAACTGGCTTGGTAAAAAAGCCACTTTTTTTATATAAGCGCCGAATACTCGCAGTTTGTCTATTTGCATGGTTGCCTTTATTTATTCTGGCGATTTTTAATAGTGTAGCTTTCAGCGGTGTAAAAGTACCGTTCGTTTATGATATTGATGCTCATGTGCGTTTTCTCATATCATTAGCACTACTTCTTTTTGCAGAAGTAATTGCGCATGACCGACTCCAAGAAATCGTGCAACAATTCTTAAAATGTCATGTTATTTCGTTAGCCGATAGACAGCAATTTTATTCTGTCATTGCTTCAGCAACACGACTTGCAAATTCTGTGGCGGTAGAGGTTTTTCTAATTTTATTAGTTTTCACCGCAGGACATTGGATTTCTGGAAAATATTATCCTCTTGGAGTTTCAACTTGGTATACATCTCAAGTAAATGGCGTGGTACAACTCACACCTGCTGGCTATTGGTATGCTTTCGTTAGTCTACCGTTATTTCAGTTTATTTTATTGCGTTGGTATTATCGCATGGCCATTTGGTATCGATTTCTCTGGCAAGTTTCTCGACTTCCTTTACAACTAAATTCACTACATCCAGATCGAGCAGGCGGAATCGGTTTTTTAGCAGACAGCGTATATGCATTTGAACCGCTACTGCTTGCACATTCTATTTTGCTAGCAGGAATGATATTGAATCGCATCTGGAATGCAGGAGCGACGCTTTTACAATTCCAGAGTGAAATTATCACTATAATAGTATTCCTAATTATTCTTCCATTAGCACCGATGATATTTTTCATTTTTTCATTATCAAGGATAAAACGAACTGGTACGCTAGCATATGATGTTGTAGCAAGTCGCTATGTGAATAGTTTTAGCCAGAAGTGGATTGACTCGAAGTCAAAAAATAATGAGGAGCTACTAGGTACGCCAGATATTCAATCCTTAGCCGATCTAGGGAGTAGTTATGGAGTATCATCGCAAATGCGCATTGTGCCGTTTGGTCGGAGTAGTATTTTTTCAATTTTTATTTTAACAATTTGTCCACTTTTTCCTTTGATATTTACAATTATGCCGATAGAAAATATTATTTCTAAAGCTATTAGGATTATTTTCTAGTATCACAAAATTTTAATATCAATAATGATAGGGATGCCCATAATAATTACCATGATGGTAATAGGATCGCCTAACATGACGTCGGTGCACGCCTGCTACACTGACAGGTGTCAAAGGGCGACCAACCCTCGCATAGGCTTGGTGTATTCCCATTGAAATTCCTTTTGTTGGCGACCAATCAATTGATATCAACATTCCAATTAATATAGATAATGCAAATAGCATAATTTTTTTCATTAAAATCATAGATGCATTCATTGGAAGACTCCTCATTTTAATTTTGACTTGATATAAATCAGCACTTTCTTATAAATATATTTCCACGTCGCCCAAGGGCGATGATGAAAGCAAGCATTAAAATTCATTAATGCTGATTTTGCATTAAAACGAATTAACCACCATGTCTTCTTTCATGACGTCGGTGTACTCCTGCTGCACTTCCTGCTGAAAGAGGATGACCAACTGTCGCATAGACTGAGTGAAATCCTACAGTAACTCCTTGTTTTGGTGACCAATCAACCGAAATCAACATCCCTAATATAAAAGAAAATATAAGTATCATGAATTTTTTCGTTATATAAGTACTCATATAAGGCTCCTTTTTGTTAAAGTTAATTGCTGTATAATTATTATACAATACTTTATATCGCAATGATACAGTTCATTGCCCATTCAAAACTTATAACTAACTGATTTTGAATAAAAAATTAGATTTATTACGGTTTGATAAAACGAGGTTCAATGAACAAAATTTTCTTTAACTTGTTTCGAAAAGCGCAGGTTTTGGAAAGCGAACGTCAGATTTTTACAAAATCCGACAGCGCTTCCCTTGTTGTTAAATACCCTTTTCACTACCGCTTCGCCGATGGTGGCAAATATTGAATATTTTGTTTATCCAGTAATAAAGTTCGATCATCTGGACTATACGCGAAAAATCGCCCTCTAAATCTAGCCCAAGTACCGGATGATCCTTCAAGACAATGGTGAAGCTGACCACCGTGATTTATTAAAGCTTGCTCAATCTGTTTATGCCCGCGTTGATGCGCTATATCGCGAGGTGTTTGGCCTTTAACATTAATTAAATTGGGATTTGCCTTGCGGCTGAGTAAATACTCGGTGATAACTGGACTTTTGTTATATCTAGCTGCATAAATTAACGGGTTGTCATGCAATGGGCAGTCACAACTAGTATCAAGATTTGCACCTGCTTTTTCTACAGCAAATTTGACGGCATCTAAATCTTCTCTTTTCACAGCTTCAGTCAGCAAAGTATTCTCATTGTTATCATGTCCGTCAGGATGTACTTCCCCATTTTTTATCATTTTTAACGCTGCTGGATAATCTTTTTTAACTAAAACGAGTTGTTGCAAAGCTTTGGCATTGGGATCGAAGACACTGCGCAATGGTTTCGTCACCGGTCTTTCTTTTGTCAAAGTTGAAAAATAACGCTTACCTGGTGTAGATTTCGTCTGAGGATTATGATTAATCGCCGTGATAAATCCATTTCGAGCTGCAATAATTTTCCGTGTTTGCTCCGCACTTCCTCCTTTATCAGGATGTGCTTCTAAAATTTTATTATGAAAAGCTTGTTGCACGTCTCTTTCAGTGATTTCTTTAGAAGGATCCAAACCCATAACCTGATAAAAATCAGGATCCACATCTAAAACTTGTTTAACATCTGGAGCAGAAAAATGCCGCGATGTTGCCTCAAATCGCAATTTATCCGCAAAGGTTTCTGCAACAGTTTCATTATAACTTTTCTCAGAATTTAATTTTCTCTCTTGAAAAGCATAGCGCGCTGACAAATGGTAACGCGCCCATAAACCGGTTAAAAAAGATGAAGTAGCAATGCCAGCAATTCGCAAAGGAATTGCTATTTGCGGAAAAAATATCGAAGCAGCTGTAGTGGTCAACGCACTTGCCGCCATAGTTTTTCCTATGGAAAGTGGTGCAGCGCCAAAAACATTTTTATCACTTTCACATAAGGCAGGTAAAATTCGTGGCGGAGTATGAGAATATTGTAAAATATAAGCAGGCAACAAATTGGCAGTTAAATTAAAATAATCATAATTAATCGTGTAACTATGAATGCGCACATGATCACAACGCCACCCAGCTCGATCTTTAATTGCTTTTTCTATGCGTCCTTCTTCTTCAGATTTTACACGCTGATTCGCAATCTCTTTGCCGATAGCTAAGCGTTTCAGAAATGGATCAATAACGACATCTGCTTCAACTTTAGTTTCATCAAATTTCTGTAAAGCTCGAGTAAAGCGATAACCATTTAATGCTTGCTCTATCAGCACACTTTTCCAAGAGAATCCTGCATAAATGAGCATCTTTGCAGCTTCTTGATCATAATTACATGAACCAAGCGAGCCAGAAACGGGATACCAATCTGTATAGGTTGTGGATGTAGTATTACCTTTATCATCTGTGGATGTTACTGTGTAATCTTCACCCCATTCTCCACTAAAATGTGTTTTAGCAACAGCAGCATTCACTCCATAGGTAGGGATTAAAACTTTCTTGATCGGTTGGCCATTTGAAATGGCTAATGCAGTGGATTTTTTAAAAGAAGTCATAGGCGCAAAAAGTCTTTGACTATCCGCTTCATTAATTCGCTTAGTTGCTTCTTCGAGTGAAAACGCATGTGGAATATAATCTAAGGGTGCATTCGAACTGGAAAAACTGCGCAAATTTGGCTTTGAACGCAATGCATTATAATTAATCGCTCGAAAAGAAGGAATCCGAGTGGCAAACGCTGCCATAGCATAGATAGGTAAAGAAGATCCTGCCATAGCAGCTGCAAACGTGACTGTGCGTGCTAACATTGATATCACTCCTCATTATGATGCGTTTAGATATTCAATGAAGTATGTCATACCAGCTTTTGCTAGCAAGACACAAATGCCGAATATTTAAATGTTATTTATAAGTCTTTTATTTTTTATACAATAATTGATTTACTATCATGCAGTAATATTTTTAACAAATCTATGGTAAAAAATACTGAATTTAATTCTAAGTTTTCACATTTGTCTACCCACTGAAAAATATTTCACTCTAGCATCATAGCCTAAGTTTTTAGCTAAAAATCCGCTAGCGTCAAAAACAAAAGGCTGTTTGGCATGAGTGACTAATTCATCCGCTTGAAGCGCTTTGAATTCAGGCCATTCTGTTGCAACAACAATAGCATCTGATTCACG
>JANWKO010000224.1 GCA_025451335.1 Gammaproteobacteria bacterium | reverse complement strand
CTGTTGACCAATGCATTGGTCAACAGTCAAGACTTGACCCCCAAAATAGGAACGATATTTATGAATGATGTATCTGACATCATTTGGGAGACAGCTCCCATCAATTTACCAGCTAAGTTATCGTCTTGGCTATTACATTCTGGTTCTTTTATAGAGCGTTTGGAAGCCTATGGAATAAAGGAACATCGGGTAGAAGTGTTAATGGAATCGTGGCGAGTACCAGAGCCAAGCGAATGTGAATTATTAAAACTCAATGTAGAAATACAAGCGTTGATTCGAGAAGTCATCATTGCAACAGGAGACACAATTTGGATGTATGCGCGTACGGTTTTTCCGCGCGATACTATTGTTGCAGAAGCGGAATTAGCGGATTTACAGAACCGTTCGCTCGGTTCGGTTTTATTTAAAGATCCTAATTTAAAAAGAAGTGAGTTCGAAATTGCACTTTTACAACCGGGAATGAAATTTTACAACAGGATACAAAATTTTATTCCTGAGAAGCAGCAAAACTTATGGATGCGTCGTTCGCTTTTTAAAACACATGGAAAAGAATTAATGCTGACCGAAGTTTTTTTCCCTGATATTGAAAAATTATGTTGAATTCTTCGTTAAAAAATTACATTTCCTTAATGCGGTTAAATAAACCCATCGGCATTTTATTGTTACTTTGGCCGACTTTATGGGCGCTATGGCTAGCGGGAGAAGGTAAGCCAGATTTAAGTATCGTTTTTATTTTTATTTCTGGAGTCATTTTGATGCGATCCGCAGGATGCATCATTAATGATTTTGCTGATAGACATTTTGACACGTTTGTGGCTCGCACGAAAGATAGACCGCTTGCAGCGGGCAAAATTAAAGTAAAATCAGCATTAATTTTATTTGCTTTTTTATGCTTATGCGGTTTTTTGCTGGTTTTATTTTTGAATCGATTGACAGTTTTTTTAGCTTTTATTGCTGCATTTCTCGCAATTTTTTATCCTTTTATGAAGCGTTTTACTCATTTGCCGCAGGTAGGTTTGGGAATTGCTTTTGCCTGGAGTGTGCCTATGGCATTTGCAGCGCAAACAAACTCAATTTCTATTGAAGCTTGGCTAGTGTTTTTAGCAGCAACAGTTTGGCCAATTATTTATGACACGATTTATGCCATGGTGGATCGTGCTGATGATGAAAAAATTGGTATTAAATCGACAGCGATTTTGTTTGGTAAATATGACAAATTATTTATCGCTGGATTGCAGATTATTTTTCTTGGCTTAATGATTTGGATTGGTTTTGTATATCATTTAAATTTTTTCTATTATTTGAGTATTTTTATAGCTGGAATGCTGTCTGGATATCAACAATGGCTAATCAAAGATGGTGACAGAGGAAAATGTTTTAACGCATTTTTAAATAATCACTGGTTAGGATTTGTTATTTTTCTCGGCATCGTCTTGAGTTATTTGTCATGAAAATTGTGGCAGACGAAGAAATTCCTCAGTTGCAACATTATTTTGGTGGCAGCAATGAGTTAGTATTAAAGTCTGGCCGCTCTATAGCTCGAGAAGATTTAATAGATGCCGATATATTAATAGTACGATCGATTACCCCAGTTTCTGAATCTTTATTAAAAAATACTTCAATTAAATTTGTTGCCAGTGTCACGACTGGTTATGATCATTTAGACATAAATTATCTTGATAAAAACAATATTCGTTGGGCAATCGCTGCAGGATGTAATGCTACTGCAGTGGTTGAATATGTCATCAGTGTAGTAGCAACTTTACAAAAACAAGGATTATTACCAAATAAGAATATTAACGCAGCTGTTATTGGTGTGGGTCATATAGGTAATCAAGTCGTAGAAAAGTTAAAAATTTTAGGTTTCGAAGTTGTGCAATGTGATCCACTACGCGCTATGCAAGACAAAAGTTTTGCTTCGGTTCCATTAGAAAACTTGCAAGATTTAGATTTTATTACTTTGCACACACCGTTGACTAACGAGTCAAATTATCCGACTTACCATATGATAGAACAGAATTTTTTACAAAGGCAAAAACCAGGGTGTGTATTATTAAATACTGGACGTGGAGCCGTTATTAATTTCTCCGATCTGAAACAGTATGGGAAACATTTGCATTGGTGCTTAGATGTTTGGGAAAATGAACCGAGAATTGATCAGGAAATTTTACAATCTAGCATGATTTCTACACCACATATAGCAGGCTATTCCGTGCAAAGTAAGTATCGTGGTGTAGAAATGATTTATCAAGCGGCAGTTAAAAAACATATTTTTCCTGATAATAAAATCACTCCGCTGCCATATCCTGTCAAAGAGATCAATTTTGAAAAACCCATCACAACTTGGCGCGATGTTATTTTAGAAATTTATGACCCTATGCGCACCAGTCAAATTATGAAAGATGCATTACTAAATAATAAAACCTCGTTCGATTTTTTACGTAAAAATTTTATTGAACGTTTTGAATTTGGTTATGTGAAGCTACTATGTAATTATTTGGCGAATGAAAATCAAATAATACTAAGTCAATTGGGAGTGTAACAAAAATTCAGTTAAGGATGGCATGCATGATCATTAGAAAGCACTCCAGTAATCATTAGGAATTAAAGGATTAACTATTCTCACACGGCCTAAAATTCGCTCGTGTTGAAAATCTTCACTTAATAATATGGAAACTGCAGCATTTTGAGCAGTATCAGCGCTCACGGCTTCGGCAAGCACAATCTTAAGAACAAAAAACTGAGCCTGTTCTAGCGGTTGAGTCATGCTAAGTCATGAAAAAAAATGGCGAATTTTGACAGAGCCGATTTAAGCATCCAAATAATATTTGAATACGATCGATAATGCTTGTGAGTTAAAGCCATGACTAAGATCCGCGTTATATTGTGTATCTATCCAGAATTTCTTAGTCGCTTTAGCTGTCAAATTCACATAGGCTAACAACTCGTTTGTTTGCTCTTTAAAGCCGTTTATATTAAATTGTCCACCTAACGAAGGCAGGCTTGAAGTGATGACTCGGTTTCCCACTGGGAAATTGTGGGCCCAGGCAAGCTGAAAATCAGTTCTCAGAAGTCCTTGTTTCAAACAAAATTGTTTACCCAGTAACAAACCCAATTGTGTACGTATCGTTTGGGCTGTCAAATTCTGTATTTTTAAATCAAGATCTTCTGCTCCGCTTTCATGAAATGAATTTATTCCAGAATAGAAATAAGTGAGTTGTGCGGATGGCATTAAATTCCATTCGTTAAATTGGAAATTTTTTCCACCGACAAAATTTAAACCGACATTTTGGCCGGTCTGATTGCTCTCCGCTTCACGCTCAACACTTAAAGTATCGACAACTAATCCCGATAAAACAGCCACACCATTACCCGAAAAATTCATATTACGTTGAGCAGAGCTCCAGCTAAAACCGCCAGTGAGTAAACTATTGAAAAAATAATCTGATACAGAATAGTTGGAATAAATACCCAATTTTGCATTATTTATTTCAGCACTGCCAGCGCTCTCATTCCATCCAAGGTGGTCTCTAAAATAACCAGCGCTCGCTCCGATTTTTATATTAGACAAGATTTGACAGTCTGCTCCACCAATCAATGCGCCCGTTTGATAAGAAAAACCTACACGTTTAGAGGATTCCGTTTGCTCACCTTGTTCACCGGCAATCGTTAACCAAGAATCAAAACACTTTCTATTTGTTTGTAATATTGATGTTTCAAACTTTGGATCTTTAAGATTAGTATTTCTATGTCCTGCTTGAGTTTGTTCAAACACAATGTTGTCAAAAAGCAACTCATTACGAAAAAGTACTGTGTTATAACTATCAAAGTTCACAGGACTGATTTGTTTCAGCGCTACAGCCAATTCTGGAGGACCATCAGCATTAATGAAATCTAAAGTAGTATATACATCTTCCATATCACTATAAGGTTGTGGGATATGACGATCGAGATACGCTGCCACCTTGCCGGCAGCTCCGCTACTCACAGACTGAGAATAACTCAGCGCCTTATATCCTATTAGTGCTGGATTCATATAACTATCAGCGGGTAATCTGCTATAGTTTGCGAAACGAGCGGGATCGGCAGGCGGATTCGGATTAGTTTCTTTGCCAATAATTTTCGTCTGCTCGCCGCCCCCGAAACCCCATTCATGTCCTGGTGACATAATGGGTGCAGCTATACCAGTCCATAATCCATATTGAGCTCCAGCAGGAACTTTGACATACACTATCTTTGTGGGGATATCAGGCAACGCAAGTACATTACGAATTTGTTGTGGTGTCAATCCACGAACAACTGAAGCGCGCACAATAAAAGAACCGAGCGGGCCAGAATTAGGTTCTGTGTATGCTCTGACGAAGTACATAGCCTTTGTAGGTTGAACTTCTGAAACGCCATAATGTGTATCAAAAGGGTCAGTGACTCCAGGGATAATATTTGAATCCCATTTTGCTAGGTATTGATTAACTACTACAGGATTCCATTCCTGAATAATCGTTCCAATAGGTTGAACGAACACGACGGGTTCTCGTGCAATAGCATTCGTGATAGCAATAGCTAATAGATTGGTGATAAAAAAAATGCGAATATAGCGATAAGATAGTAATGTGAATTTAAGTTGCATATCAAACTTTTCCATGTTGGATAGAACTTTGTTAGCAATATTACTTTCGATGGAATCCAAGTATTCATTAGTATAATGATAAATTATTCTAAATGATATCTGTCAGAGCTAAAAATTACAGGCTTGTTCGTGAAAAAAGCTTGTCTGCCCAAGTCGAAAGAGATTCTTGAAAAATTCTGGGAAAGAAAAATTCAGGATGTAGCGCATGTGCTCGAAGAAAGTGATATTCGCAATATGTCGCAAACTGATGCGTCGGAGCGACTTTTGATCAAATTAGGGAGAATATTGTTTATATGTTTTTACTTGGTCTTTCCCAGCCTGTTTAGCAGCATACAGTGCATGATCCGCTGCATCTATGATATCTTCCATCGTAGCTCCGTGTTGTGGCGCTTCAGCCACTCCGATCGAAATAGTAATACTGGGTAACTTGGTATTTTTATAAAAAATAGGCGTGTTTTTCAAAGTTTCACGGAAATTATCCATTTTGGCTAAAGCATTATTTAAAGTTGTATCCGATAATATCACTACAAATTCTTCACCGCCGAAACGAAAAGAAATATCACTTCCTCTGAGACTTTTCTTTAACAACTGTCCAATTAAATTAAGCACTTCATCACCAGCTAAGTGACTGTAATTATCATTAAACTTTTTAAAATTATCGATATCCAGCATAGCAACACATAATGTAGTTTTTTGTCGTCTGATCCGAATTAATTCTCGCGTGAGTATTTCATCCAAATATCGCCGATTATATAAATTTGTCAATGGGTCATGTAAAGATAGTTCGGATAATGACGCACGCAAGTTAATATTGACTAGTGCGAGCTTAACAATATTTCCAAATGAACTTGCGTAATCTTTTTGATGTTGCGTTAACGTTTTACCTGGAGACGCTAACACGTGGATAACACCAATTAATTCATTTTGCGCCATCAATGGTAACGCCATGTACCCTCCTTGAGGTGCGCTAAGATAATGATTACAAGGTACAGCCTTTTTGGGATCATCTACGATATTATTATTGGCTTCGCGGATGGCGAAGCAATCAATAGGTAGAAATAGTTGTGTTAATATTTGTTGTTTTCCCCACTGGAATACAGTTTCCATTTGATTGGTTAACTTGTTAAAAATGGATAACCCACCGCTTAATTCAGGAAATAATTCTTGTGCAATTAAATTGATACGAAGAAAGGCTTCACTATCAGAGATACAAATTTGCAATGAACGATTTAGTTTATTTAATAAATTTTCATCATGTTCTAATAACTTTAATTCATTTAAAGTCATCAGTGTTTTCTCATTAAGTTGTCGCATTTTTTCTTCATTCATAATACGATCGCTGACATCTTTCATTTGTGTTATAAAATTAAGTGGTTTACCTTCATTGTCTCGAGTGAGTGATGCGCTTACCATTGCCCAAATAATATGGCCATCTTTGCAAACATAGCGCTTTTCGAGATGAGAAATATGCAATTCACCATGAATAAGTTTGGCTATGGCATCTTGAGTTATAGCTACATCATCGGGATGAGTGAGTTCTAATATATTTTTTTGATACAATTCCAGATCAGTGTAACCTAACATATCGAGTAAAATATGATTGGCATGAAT
>JANWKO010000223.1 GCA_025451335.1 Gammaproteobacteria bacterium | reverse complement strand
GCGTCATGATCGCAACTTGTTACTGGTTGCGCAAAAAGATGAAAAAATAGAAATTCCACGCCCTGAAGATCTTTATCAAGTTGGTTCGGCTGCTGTTATTTTGCAATTGTCTCGTGAAAAAGATAATGTTTTACGGATGATAGCGCAGGGTCTGGAACGTGTAAAAATTATTGATTTCACTACAACTGAACCCTATCTTATTGCAAGAATCGAACGTAGACCTGACAAGCTGCAAAAAAGTTTGGAAACAGAAGCGCTCAGGCAAGCTGTTATTGAATTATTAAAAAAATTAGTTGGCTTAATTGAAGGTTTAACGATTGATTTAATTTCTGCTGCAGAAGGTTTATCTAATATATATCAATTAGTTTATTTGACTGCCGTGACAATACCTTTTCCTGTCCCGGCAAAGCAAGAAATTCTCGAACTGGATCCTATCGATGCTAAATTGAAGCGTTTAGTTGAACTTTTGCAACACGAAGTAACTGTGCGTGAATTAGGGCATAAAATTACAAGTGATACCCAAGAACGATTATCAAAAGCACAAAAAGATTATTTTTTACGGGAACAAGTGCGTTCTATTCAAAACGAATTAGGTGAAAATTCTGACCAAGATGAAGTGAAAGAATTAAGAAAAAAAATAGAAGCTGCTGGTTTATCTGAAGAAGCACAAAAAGAGGCTGATCGTGAACTCGCACGTTTGAGTTCGTTAACTCCTGCTTCTGCTGAATTTGGGATTATTCGAACCTATTTAGATTGGTTAGCAAATTTGCCATGGAGTAAATTAACAGGTAAGGAAATTGATTTAGAAAATGCAAGTCGCATTTTAGATGAGGATCATTATGATTTAACTAAAATAAAAGATCGAATATTAGAATATCTTGCCGTCAAAAAATTATTGCAAGAGCGTGATGCAGAAGTTAAGACAGAAGATTCCTTAACGCATGAACCTATTTTATGTTTTGTGGGGCCTCCTGGTGTGGGTAAGACAAGTTTGGGCCATTCCATTGCGCGTTCACTTGGACGTAAATTTGTCAGAATTTCTTTAGGTGGAACGCATGATGAAGGTGAAATTCGCGGACATCGTCGTACTTATATCGGCGCTATGCCTGGTCGCATAATTCAAGGTGTCAAAAGAGCAGAAGCCCGTGATGCTGTATTTATGCTCGATGAAATTGATAAAGTTGGAGCGGACTGGCGCGGAGATCCTTCGTCTGCATTATTGGAAGTATTAGATCCTGCGCAAAATCAAACGTTTGTTGATAATTATTTGGGTGTCGCTTTTGATTTATCCCAAATTCTTTTTATAACAACTGCCAATAATCTTGATACTATACCGCCACCATTGCTTGACCGTATGGAAGTACTGAGATTACCAGGCTATACGGAAGATGAAAAAGTTAAAATTGCGGAACGTTATTTAATACCTAAACAATTAAAAGCGCATGGTTTGCATGAAAATGAATTAAAAATTGAATCTGACGCTACCCGTACAATTATTCGCGGTTATACTCGTGAAGCAGGAGTGCGAAATCTAGATCGTGAAATTGCAAAAATTTGTCGAAAATTAGCTCGTGATATCGCATCTAAGCAAAATAAACAAGAAATTGTGACTCCTGAAAATCTTTCTCAATATTTAGGTAAATTACAATTTTTTGATGAAACAGCCGAACGAACCAATCGCCCAGGTATAGCAATTGGCTTGGCATGGACCCCTGCAGGCGGTGATGTATTATTTATTGAAGCAACCATGATGCCTAGCAAAAAAGAAGGATTAATTTTGACTGGTATGTTAGGCAATGTGATGCGTGAAAGTGCCCAAGCTGCCTTGTCTTATGTGCGATCGAATGCGGAATTACTTAATATCGATCCCCACGCATTTAGGAATAAGACGGTGCATGTTCATGTTCCAGCAGGAGCTATTCCAAAAGA
Organism: Gammaproteobacteria bacterium; assembly: GCA_025451335.1. GTDB lineage: Bacteria > Pseudomonadota > Gammaproteobacteria > DSM-16500 > DSM-16500 > JAJPGW01. The sequence continues at coordinate 6,027 of JANWKO010000223.1, read as the reverse complement.
TGGACCATCCGCTGGTGTGACTATGTTGACCGCCATTGCCTCCTTAGCTTCAGGACGTTTAGTTCGTAGTGATTTAGCGATGACAGGGGAGCTTACATTAAGAGGTAAAATATTACCTATTGGTGGAGTTAAAGAAAAAGTATTAGCTGCGCATCGAATAGGTATTAAAAATATCATCTTACCGTATCGCAATCAAAATGATTTGGATGATATTGCTCCTGAGCTTCGTAAAGACTTGCAAATCATTTTTGTGAATACGGCAGATGAAGTTTTGCAAAACGCCTTAGTTTAGATTTTTAATCACCCCAGGCTAATTTATTATATTCATCACCATTAACAATAGATTTATGAGCTTCTTGATTCAGTGCTGAATACGAATATCCTTGTGATTTAAAGTAACTGCCAAATTTTTTGGCTTTGCTCACAATATCAGGTACTGCTTTTTGGAATCTTTCAGAAACGGTAATTACTGCTGTCACTTCATTCAATTTAAAAGCTTGAATGTGATTTTTTAATAATGTATTTAGTTGGCTCGCTTGACCTACAACGTTAATTGAGGGAGCAATCACAACACAATTTTTATTGATTTTTGAAAATGTTGATAAGGAGTCACCGGATTTGAGTGGTGAAATATCACCTACTAAAACAAAATAAAGATAATTAAAACTTCCATCTGGATTCGGTGTACTTCTGATTTGAACACGATGAACATTTTTACAACCGTTTTGGATTAATTTAATAATCGCAAGATCCGAAGTTTCTTTACTTTCACCAATACCACATTCTGTTCTTACTAAACTTTCTACTATTTCACGATATTCATGAATGGTTGGAATAGTCGCATCAGCAGGATGAATTCTTTCTTTTATTCGTCTACAAATGTCTTTATATGCATGGTAGTCCCTTACTTGGATAGAATTGCGGATAGCGGGATTGCTGCTATATAAAAACGAGTTAACTAAATGAGAAGGAATGATATCGTGTGAGCTGACTACAGATTGTTTGATTTCTTTTAATACACTGGTAGCAATGACCAAATTTAGATCAAATATTTTCGTTTCCATGGTTCCATTTGGGAAAAATCGAATAGCTGACATGCGGTGCCTCGTTTTTGTTGGAATAAGTTTGCGCATTATATATTATTAAGATAAATAATGCATCACAATCTGCCAATATTTTGTCTTTTGATCAAATTTAAACTTTATTTATTATTCTCTCAAATAGCCCAAGGTTTCAGCCTTTATGCTAATAAGCATGTGTTAGATTTGATGTAAGTAATATCGCCAAGAAGAACAAATTGCGACTTCATTGAAATCACTTGATTCAGGTCTTAAAAAGATTGAACATATTCTAACTTCGAAACATAATAAGACAATTTGAATTTTTCTAAGAATCGACTATGCAACAAAAACAACGCTGCGCTTGGGTTTCTGATGATCCCATTTATATACATTATCATGACAAAGAATGGGGTGTGCCTATTCATGACGATAGGCATTTGTTTGAATTCTTGAATTTAGAAGGAGCACAAGCAGGGTTAAGTTGGATTACCGTTTTAAAAAAACGTGATAATTATCGTGAATTATTCGAACATTTCGATCCGTTAAAAATTTCCAAATATACTCCCAAAAAAATTGAAAAAATATTACAAAATCCTGGTATTATTCGCAATCGTTTAAAAGTGGAATCCGTTATTATCAATGCTAAGGCATATCTTAATCTTTTAGATGAATGGGATTCGTTTAACCAATACATTTGGCATTTTGTAAATAATCAACCTATTCAAAATCACTGGGATCAAAAAAAGAAAGTCCCTACAAAAACAATAATATCTGATCAAATGTCAAAAGATTTAAAGAAAAAAGGCTTTAAATTTGTTGGTAGTACGATTTGTTATGCTTTTATGCAAGCAGTTGGTATGGTGAATGATCATACGACGGACTGTTTTCGCTATGATGAAATAAGAAAGATGCATTCAAAAAAAACTAAAAAATTCTAGGGATCCCCTAGGGTAATAATTTTAATTTCGCAATTTTTTAATGCCATGATCCTCTTCAGGCGATAAATCTTCACCCCTTAGTATTTTGATTTGCCATGGATAAGGATTTTCTTCATCAGTAGAATCTGCATCATGAACTTCAGCATGAAGTGATTTTCCAATAGAATCTGTTTGTGAACTTGAAGCAGCAGGAGTGCTTTGTGGTTGCTGAGTCATTTCAATAATAACCTCAACATGCTTACTTTCACTATCTGCATTTTCAATTCTATCCCTGTTTGCATCTTCTTCTGTGTAAGTATCTGAAGTTTTATCTTCTGGTTTTTCCGCAGCACTTTGTCCACGAAAAAACTTGTAGAGTCTTGCCAAAGTGCTTTTTCCTTTATTTATGCGCCCATGACCATCTGTCATTTTTTCTTCGAATTCTTTTGTAACAAAGCGTTCTTTTAACTGATTGGAAATTTTTATCATAAAAGGTGCGCCAAAGCTAACACCGCTAATGCTACCCATAATAATCTGAGCAATCTTAGCAAAATTATAGAATGAGGGTTGGATAAATGAGCTATTTGTTTGTGCTTGGGTTCCAAGCGCGTCCAATCCTTGATAAGTAGAAATGGTATTATTTAAAAAATTAATCAGATATAGGGTTGCAATCGTTCCATTCAATGCAATGATTTTAGTTCTAGCGCAACCTGTATATTTTAATTCTCCAGTTTCTTTTTGTTCTGCTTGTGGGATTGGAACATGTGCAAGATATTTATCTAGGCTGCGACCAATCATTCTTAAACTGTCATTAGATTTAGCACCAAAATAAAATGCAAGGCCAACTAACTGGGAGCAGAAATCTAACGTAATGCTCAAATTTCGATTTTCACTTGGACTCAAGGAGTCTTCAAATGTTAAATAGGATGCAACATATGAAGTAACACCGCCTGCTATGGCAGCAGAAACACATGCTACGGTTCCAATAACAGGTAGATATTTTTCACAATATCCTTTTTTTCTCTCTGGAATGAAGGCCTTGATTCTTTTTACAGAAACATTTTCATCTACACACAAAAATCGCGCTAAATCAGTTTCAGGAATTTCTTCAAATGCTTTGGTTATATCAGGAATTTCTTTCGCATCTTTTTGCAATTCATGAATTCGCACAAGAACCTTTTCATGAAGAAAATTTTCTATGCTTCTTTCTCCTTTACTTTCGTCTAGCCCGAATAATCGTTCTCCTTTCAATGAAAGGCATAATTCAGGTACAGCTAATTCTTCAATGGACGAAGTCTCAGGATCTCTTTTGATAAAATACAAAAAGTTTCTTAACATAAACCTTGTCTCTTAAGTGGCGTCTCTATGAAATCACGCACATTTGCGAACTTGAAATGTCTATAAATTATACACTTTAAATATTAAGGAAATCTTATCTGGGATTTGAGCGATCGTTTAAAAATTTGATTAATATCCGTAACTTAGTGAGTTTTAAAAGCGTTTATGGCTTATTGAATCAAAATTCAATAGATGCAATGTCATCTGCCTGATTGAGAAAATGTTCGCAGCGCTTATAAACCATCAATCTATACATTTCTAAATAACTATTTTCTTCGTCATTGCAAACTATGCTCTTAATTTCTTTATCTAAACTAAATATCAATTTTTTTATCAAATATTTAAGTCGCTTAGCTAACATGGGGCGTGCTAATTGACAGTCATTTGCAAAGTCGGCTAATTGATATGCGTTAATCGCATTTCCATCAAATTCATCGCCTAACGCCATAGCCATTTCATGCTCAAACTCGGGATACATTTTTATATTAACTAAATCATAAAATGGAGCTAGTGATATGCCTTTAGAGCCAATAAAAAAACTAACATTTTTACCATGGGCATCAAAATTAAAAATCAATAAATTAAAAAGTACCCAATCCAATAATTGTTGTTTTGTAAGAGCTGGATTAGTGCATTGATTAGCAAAATCAAATAATTTTATTAAGTTCGCTCCTTCGCGAATTTGTGCAACGTCTCGACTGCTTCCAAAATTTCGTTCGTATTTGTAATCAGGTGATAAATTCAATGCTTGGCAGCCGTCGATTATGTGACGACGTTTTATTTCGGACATGGAAATCATTTGTCTATCAAAACGCTCTACCAGTAACGCAGGATGTTTACCAAAAAGCATCAATTGAACATTTGCTACAGTTAAACCACATGCTTTTGCTAATTTCATTGTAATATATTCATTTAAAACAAGATGAGATAATTTTTTTTTCTCAAATTTAAGAATGTGAGTAGAACAAAGACTGCCTTCACCAAAACCAAGTACGCCTTTTTTATTTAGGATGACATTAATTTTTTCTTGCACTCCTGCAACAGAAAGACGTGGTTTTCCGTCCCATATAATTAAGCTCAATTCATCTCGAGCATCCAAGCGTTGCTCCAATTCGCTATCTGAAATGATACGAAATGATGGATTGGGCAGCTGCGATTGTTTTAATCCTAATAAGATAAGCGATCCTGGTATATCCATACCTAATGCGCGGATGAGCCCAAATGTATTGAATTTACTTAATCGAAGATTATTAACTAATTCATCTAAACCATTCCCTTCGGGGAGAAAATTTCGCAAAAAACGCTGCACATTTGCAGTTGGGATATCACCTTGTAATGGCAAATGAGGTGAAACTGGATAACCGAATTGTTGCCACGTGTCGCTATACTGCCATGATAACTGATCATCAATTAAGTTTATTTTTGCAATGATATTCTTGCCAAGATGCACATCCAACGTTTGCTCATTGCCAGTCATCATTTACCTCGTTGTCACTATTCCAGGACGCAATATACAATTTTATGCCCAATGCAGAACAAATCTGTAATATGCTGCTAAGTTGAGCGGTAGGCTGACCGTGTTCTATCTTCATTAAAGTTTGTTTAGCAACTCGGCAAAGAGCTGCCGCATCTTCCAATCGTAATTTGCTTTGCGTGCGCCTGGCTTTTATCGCTTGTCCTAATAATGCAGGAGTGACTATTTTAGTCAGATCAGGTGTGTCTAGTTTTTTAATTTTCTTCATATATAAATCCTATTTAAATAGGTTTTATTAATCTAAAATGTCTATTTTGTTTATAGTACTATTATAATAGGATTAAACAAAAAATGCAAGGATGTTATTTTATAATCCTATTTTAATAGGATTAACATTTGTGATCATTCAATTCAATTCGATTAGATAAAAGATTATGCTTGCATCGTTATTAGACCGAAGATTGAACCGAATTTTCGAATCTTTCAGCCCGTAATAGAATTTAATGGCCAAATATTAATCAAATTGTTCTATAATAAAAATAAGATGCCATGGTAAGAAAAGTGGGCTTTTTATATTTTAAAAAAGAGGAGAAAATTTTATGGCAGCGGAACGTAAAAGATTTACTAATGAAGAATTAAATGAATTTAATAGAGCCTTAACAGAATTTAAAGCTGCACAAATCGAAGCAGAAAGAACTGGTAACATGGAACCAGTAGTAGACATTTATTATAGATATAAGGGTAGTAGTACTTTTTTACAATACGTCATAAATAATATTGAGGAAATACCCCTAAAATGTCGTCTCAACAATATTTCTGATGCTAAGAGTTCTTTATCGCCTCAGTATCAATATCTTCTAACAACCCCTGCATTAGAAAATATTCGTCGCGCGCAAATAGAAGCTATAAAGCATCCAGATCCACTTATTCGGGGCGCACATGCCCGAGCTCTTGCTAGTGGAAATGCACCGTACGCAAATAATCATCCCGCCATACGTGAATTCGAACGTGCTATGGAAAGCAAGGATATAAATAGAGTTTTTGATTTATATTATCAATATAGATTTCAAGAATTCTTTATAAGCTATGTTACTGATCCTTCAAACGTTCGGCTAGGATTTAGCTTAGCTGAAATCCAATATAATCCGCATTTATTACCTAATAATAAGCATCTAATTGCGAATAACGGTGAATTGGACGACATTCTTAGAGCACAAATAAGAAAAAAGGATGCTTT
>JANWKO010000222.1 GCA_025451335.1 Gammaproteobacteria bacterium | reverse complement strand
TTTCGGTCTTAAATAGTCTCGAAATTTATTTAATGCCTCTTCACATTTGGCATCGACTTTGACTTCACCATTGCTGTTTAAATAATCTCCATTAACAAAACTCACATCAGCGTCTCCAATTGCAGCTACCACGTCTCTCAGTGCTTTTGAATCATTTTTTCGTTTTTGTTTAACTTCGGCGGAATTGATATACGCAAAGTAGCCACCTGGAAATTGCTCTTCTTGTTGTTTTTCAATTTCTGAATTCGCTGCTTTTTCATCCTGATTAAACGCATCCAGAAAATGACTTTTTATCATTTCTGCCATGCCTTCATCTGGATGCAATATTTGAAAATGGTCTTTTTCATCAAGGACAGCTTTACCGTCTTCATCAAGTTTCACTCGGTTTACATCACGGGCGCCTAATGCCATTTGATAAGCCGTACCTTCAATAAGCTGGCCTGAGTAATCTTCGGCGATTCCCTTCTCTAATAATAACTTGGGATTTTCTTTGATGAGCTTTTCAGCTTTGTTTTTTTCTCCTCGCACTACATAACCTAAAAGCTGTTTTAACTGTAATTTTAATTGAGAGTTATAGGACGTGATCTTAGAGATTACCTGGTACCCGGGTAATTTTGAAAACTGGCTGTGCCTTGCGAGCTGCACTTTCTCAGGCAGTTCTAAATAACCATAGAAAGGATTTTCTTTACTCTTTTTTAAAATATTATCAAACAAAGGCAAAAGATCTGGTTCAGAATTGGTAGACTCGGGACTGCTTTGGTTCAAAGCATTTGAATCTTGAGATGATTTGATTTCTTGATTTAATTTGCATTCCGTCTCAGTTAAACGTATTTTTTCGTATATATTTGCTGCAGATTCTTTTCGTGTTGCCGACATGATTCCCCTCGTTTGTAGAATTACTTATAGTTATTTAATTTTAAGAGGGAAAATTATATTAGATAAGAAACAGTTGCACATGTTCTTTAGGCTGCTCTATCCGCCTGTGTCACGAGAGCGAATATCACTTGCTACCAAACAGGCGTCGCAGTGCTCCAAGCCATAAGCCCTTCCTTTCGCCGAAAGCGTGGCTATGGCTGGAGGTGAGCAGTGATACACGTAACTTGTGCGCAAAAACAAATCGTGACGTATGCAGTTTTTGGGGTATCAACAATCAATTCCGCTGTTATTTTAGACTCGGTTTCTTATGTGTGCGCAACATAATTTTTCCAGATTTATGTGCCTTCGCATCAAGAATGCCTCGTTTGCTTATGGATTTGATTTTGATTTCTGGTTCCAATAGAGTGCAATAAAAACGATAAACAATATAACCGAAATGTAAAATACAACTTTTGAAATTTGAATAATGGCAAATACAAGATTAGTAAACCCAATCAAGCCACTAATAATTGCCACAACAAGAAATATCAATGCCCATTTCAGCATAATCAAATCCTTTTGAAGTCAGCTTAATAAACATTACCATTTTAAAAGCATTCAATCAAAGAAATTTATCAATATATTAGCAAGTTAAAAATTAAGAATTTGCCTTTGAAATTTCAGACATTGTAAGCACAAAGTAGCATGTATGTCATTGCAAAGTGATTACACCTAATGCTAAAATATATATAAGGTGAATTTATGTCAAAAAGCATTAGGAAAACAAACATTAATATGCGCGCTACTGAGCAAGAAAAATTATTACTTGAGAAAGCTGCAAATCTAGCTGGCTTTAGCAACTTAACCAACTTTATAATGACAGCTGCTAGAAAAGAAGCTTTTCGAATAATTAATGATATCAATACAATCCATTTGTCGTCTCAAGATTGGGATTCTGTTGTTAATCTTTTATCAAATCCACCTGAACCAAATCAAGAATTAAAAAAACTGTTATCCTGAATTCAAAAGCTGAATCCGTAACGAGATTTTATGCGTAGCAAGTCTCGCAGGGACTCAACTGCCAAATTTAAGAATATCAGACAAGGAGGAGATGAGTGACCAATTGGATAATCGAAAAACTTAATGCCAAAATCCATGATAGAGAAAGTTTTTGCTCTTCCTCTGATGTCTTGAATTTTTATCTAAAAACACGAGCAAATCAAGAACAAGAAAAAAATCTCAATATCACCTACGTAGCGACTATACCTAGCCACCTTCTGAAACCAATTATTGGATATTATACTTTAAGCAGCAGTTCATTAAGACGCGCGGAAATGCCTACTTTTCTTCAAAAAGGAGTTCCACAAACCTACGATATCCCTACTATATTGATCGGTCGCTTGGCCGTGGATAAGCAACATGAGCAACAAGGTGTCGGAAGATTTTTATTAAAAAATGCATTTCTTACTATTATTGAATCTGCCACGATTGCCGGTGTGAAATGTATCTCTGTAAATGCAAAAGATGAAAGTGCAATTAAATTTTATGAAAAATTTGGTTTTACAAAACTCGCCGATGTGAACCAACTTGTTTTATCTCTCGATACTCTTCTAAAAGCTAAAATGTAATAAAAATACGGATTTAGTGCCGATATCATATTTTTCAGCTAGTTACGACATTCATCTGTATTTAAATTGATCTTTATGTTGAAATAATATACAATAACACCATTGAAACTTTATAAAGGTAACAAATAATGTTATTTCGATCAAAAAATACGATTTGCTGGGGCGCGGGCTCGATTATTGGAGCATGCTTTTTAGCTATATTAAATCACTTAGATCCGAATAATTCAGATAGTACATTAGCATTCAAGCTTGGGATGTCTGTCTTAGCTGCACTGGGAGGAGGCATCACGCCTCGCATTAATGAGTTTTTCCACGCACCAGAAGTTAACGATTTGCGTTCAATGAATTAATTACAACAAATAAGGCTTGTTGAGAATTCACTAAGCTGGCAATCGCTGAGAATCGAATAATTATTTATAACTTTACTGCGCAGTTCATGTAAATATCCGACTATAAGCAGGGATTCTTTACATAATTATGGGTAATATTTAAAATTGTTAAACACGGATGATTTTACTAATGTAAAGGAGTACATATGGAAAACAGCCTTAAATCAGTTTTAGCAATCAGCGGAACATTACTTATAACTCAAGGTACAAGCACCATTGCCGCACAAAATCCTTGTGAATTTAACAATAAAAATGCAATTCACTGCGCTTATTCATCACAAATCGGTAACTTGGGCAAATACATAAAGGTTAAGGAAACTCATCAAGGCTTATCACCTTTTACTATGATTTTTTGTGCCACGAATAAACATACGATTTTGAATATCGCTCAAAATCAATCAGCCATTTATCCCGTTGGAACGAACGTGAGATGGGAATTCAGTCAATGTAATGATGAGAATTGCAGTACAAGCAAACCGTTATTGGATGATACTTTTCAGATTACCAAATCAGATAATACATTTTCATCCCAACCAAAACAAGTGGTCGATATACCTATTGACGCTAATTATGGAACAAATTGTAATCCTAATAACACGCAAGATTTAACAAAAAAACACTTAGATGATAGCGCATTACAAATGTATATTGATGATGCTATCCACATGGTAGCCTGCATACCATCTGCTATGGACGATACATTAAGAACTCTAGAAAGGATGCGTGCATATGCTGTTCAAGCAACGGATGGAACTCACAGTAGTTCTGAGCTATTTAATTTAAATAAAACGTTCCAAGGACTAAAAAAAGAAATGGACAAGTGGCAACATATTAATACTTTAAGTGGTTTAAAAAGTGTAAGCGGAGGCTCTTTGAGTATTCAGATTGGTTCAGAATATCCATTAGGCGTCGACATTCCGCAAACGGACAAATGGGGTTTAAATATCGCCGCAGATGATCTTTTAAGTCAAAGTGATGCGCTAATTACCCTTTCGCATATCGACATTGCGATAACCACTGTTAACAATGCATTATCAATGAAAAAATCATAGGGATCCTTCGATATTAACTTGTAGGTTTAAGACCGCCACTACAACGCGAAGCCCACTCAATATTATGAGACGTAAATTTTGCATGGAATTCACTTTCCATGCAAAATTTAATTCCCCGAAGGCAACTTTTATTGACTGCCTGCTAAGTTTTGTTTTGATTTTAAATCAAACGAGAACGATCATAGAAAATTTTCGATTCTTTCTTTTCCGACTCGGGTATTAACTTTTCAGTTAAATCTTTTGGCATTTGCCAATTTAATATACCTTTGCTAACAGATTTTGTTAATGGCTTATATTCTTCCGCTTTTCGTATTTTATCTTCTTCATGTTCTTCAATTTTTATTTCTAATGCCGGTAAATGCCATTCTTTTAATTGGACTTTAATATCTTCTTCAACCCTTGTTGCTATTGAAAGTACTTGCCCTACTTCTGTTTTCTCAATTTTGATATTTTTAAATAGATCATGCTCTTTTAATTTTGCAAAAAATTCCAATAATTTTATTTCTGCTTCTAGTGATCCAGGTGAAATTTCCGCTGGTGTGGCGCTATGAAAACGTTTCGCACCCCACTTGCCAACGCTTAAAAAACGTTGGAAAAAATTAATTCCTCCTGTTAATGTAAGAAAACTTAATACACTACCGGCAATAAAAGAATTCTGAAAACCCGCTGATTTATCATTGAAAAACCAGCAAGGATCAACGCATTTTGCAATCACATCACAACATTCAAAACCCACACATGATGGACAGCGATCAAATAAAAAATTATTAACATGATACAAGTCAGCGCAAGTGGTCGTGACATTATAATCAGACAAAGGCGTGGTTAATTGATTATAGTACTTCGATTTATCAGGAAAATAATAACCAAATGCCAGACCAAAACTAATCCCAACACCTACCGTTGTTCCCACTAATAAATAATCCGCAACCCCCCAATTATGAAAACGTCGTTCACAATAAGATTTATGATTAATATCGTATGTGATTTGATTTCTAAAATTTTGAATTGCTGCCAGTTTTGCTTCCAGTTCAACAACTGTTTTTGGTTTAACACCAAACGCCAACGTAGGGTTAGGTAACACTTGCACGCCAAAGCGTTTAAATATCATAGTAACGATATCATGCTTGGCATCCGACAATTCTTCTAAAATTTGCAATTTAGCAGGTTTTGCTTCAGGCACCCATCTATAATGATCTAAAGATATATTGTAATGGTCTCGAATACAGCGTCGCAAAACTAAAAATGCTTTATCTTCATTCTCTGGAAGCAAATTATATAATTTCCAAAGTTGAGGCAATGGATCTTCATTTGCAATACTCCGACTAATAATCGATTGAAATGCCCCTGTTATCGTCCATGTTTGTTCAATCAATTTTTTTAATAAATATTTTTTTTCATCATCGGTGTTGCTCGGATCGTTAACCCAGTCTAATGCAACCTTAAAAGGACTGAGATTAAAAAAAGTCATCCAATAAAAGGCTAAATCTTTATGCTCATTTAAAATAAATTGTTTTAATAAATTCGAATGGATGCCTAATTTTGCCAAGGTGTATAACGCAACAATATGTTTATCGTGATGTGCTCGACTCATCACTGCATAGAGATCTTCTTCGCCAGGCTTTATCGAAGGAATTTTTCCTATCATAGCCGCTTCGTAAATAGATTTTTGTTTCGCAGATAGTTTTTCTTCTGATTGAGATGCATGTAAAGGAAAGCCGTTGAGTCGTAATTGCGCTTTTACCTTCATCAAAATTTTGGCAATTTCATGATTTTTATGTAATGTCGCCAAATCTTGTAAACCGTGCAAAATATCATAATAAGATTGCTTAGGAAATGATATAGAACAATACTTTATGACTTGAGCATTACTTCTCACTACTTCGTTTACAATTTTCGAATCCGTTAGAGCTTTGTTTATGACCGCAGAAAAATCGGGGGATAAATAATTTCTTAACAGCTCTTCCTCGAATTGCAAATCAGTTTTCAAAATTCTGTCATCTAAGAAACAAATCAAATTAGTTAATAATGCCATTGCTATTCCTGGATTGATTCGCAAACGATTCAATACATTTTGCAATTCCAGTTCTTTTGTATCAGCAGCTAATGTCATTGCAACATCTTTATCTGCACCCCAAGCTAATAAATATTGCGCATCCATGAGTTGACCGCGTTCAACTGCATGATAAATGGGAGGTTTTGCCGTGTTCGATAATTCTTTTTCTTCTAACGAACGTGACTTAAAATCATCAACCAAAGCTCCTTCCATTAATAGACGCTTGGTTAAATCGGATTCGCCTTCACGAGCGGAAAGTTGTAAAGGGAGTAATTTATCTTCTTTTGTAGGAGTATTTATATAATTAAAACGATCAACGGAAACAGATTGCCATTTCTCAAAGGTAGATGCGCAAAGGTTTTCTAGACTTAATCGTATTGTTTTTAATCGTGTATCCATGGCTTGGGTTCCATTAAAAAAATGGATAGTAACGATTAAATATTAAGAAAAGCTTAAGAATTAGGACTCATAAATCTTTTCTTTTACAAAACTTATCTTCCGATCATAATTTTTTCCATTTCACGAATCTTATCACGCATTGCTGCTGCTTCTTCAAATTCCAAATTATGCGCATGTTCATACATTTCTTTTTCCAGTTGTGCAATTTTATTCTTTAACGCATCCGCACTCATGGAAAGATATTCAGCTTGTGATTCTGCCACTTTGGGAAATAATTTTCCGCGCACTGACTGTGAACCGTAAGCTCCTTCCATAATATCTTTAATCGCTTTTTGCACACCACGCGGCGTAATATTATGTTCCACATTATATTCATGTTGTTTTTTGCGTCGACGCTCTGTTTCTTTAATTGCAGTGTGCATCGAGCCTGTTATTCGATCAGCATATAAAATCGCTTTGCCATTAAAGTTTCGTGCTGCGCGACCAATCGTTTGAATCAAGGAACGTTCCGAACGCAAAAAGCCTTCTTTATCTGCATCTAAAATAGCAACTAATGAAACTTCTGGAATATCTAATCCTTCGCGCAATAAGTTAATCCCTACTAACACATCAAAAGAACCCAAACGTAAATCGCGAATAATTTCTACACGTTCAACTGTTTCAATATCAGAATGCAGATAGCGTACTCGCACACCATGTTCTTGTAGATATTCCGTTAAATCTTCGGCTAAACGCTTAGTCAATGTCGTCACTAACACACGTTCATTCACAGCAGTACGTTTATTCACTTCTGATAACAAATCATCAACTTGGGTTTGCGCTGGTCTCACTTCGACTTCAGGATCTAATAATCCAGTTGGACGTACTACTTGTTCCACAAAAGCCGCTGAATATTCATGTTCATAATCGGAAGGAGTTGCAGACACAAAAATCATTTGCGGTGCGCGCGCTTCAAATTCATCAAATCGTAATGGACGATTATCAAGCGCTGAAGGTAAACGAAATCCATATTCCACTAACGTTTCTTTGCGTGAACGATCGCCTCGATACATACCTCGAATCTGTGGAATGGTGACATGCGATTCATCCACTACTAACAATGCATCAGAGGGTAAATAATCAAATAAAGTTGGCGGCGGATCTCCTGCTTGTCTACCTGAAAGATAACGTGAGTAATTTTCTATACCGGGACAATATCCTAATTCATTCATGAGTTCTAAATCATAAAGTGTTCGTTGTTCTAATCGTTGAACTTCGACCAATTTATTTAAACTGCGTAATTCTTCTAGCCGTTGCTTAAGCTCTAATTTAATTTGATCAATCGCATTCACAACTCTTTCACGCGGTGTCACATAATGACTTTTTGGGAAAATCGTTAAACGTGGAACTCTTCTTAGAATTTCCCCAGTAAGTGAATC
>JANWKO010000221.1 GCA_025451335.1 Gammaproteobacteria bacterium | reverse complement strand
AGTGTGGGGATATATAGCTCGAATAAATTATGTATTAGGAAGATTTGTTAGGAACAAACGCTATACAAGATATTTCAATTCTATTTTCCATACCAACCTGAACCGTTTGCCGCGCAGGAAATTTTCCATTCGGAAAGCGTTTCGCATATTCTTCATTCATGCCATCCCAATCATTAAAATCTTTCAAAAAAACATCCATTCTTACGATATATTTCATATCACTACATGCCGCTTTTAAAATCGCTGCAATATTATCAAGAGTTTTGTTCGTTGCAATTCGAATATCATCCTCAAATAATTGACCCGTTTTGGGATCCATCGCGATTTGACCGGAAACAAATAACAATGTTCCATTGCGTAAATCAACTTGTGTGCCTTGTGAATAAGCTCCCAATGGTTTGGGTGCTTGATCAGTTTCAATATTTTTAATAGGATCCGCGTTGGCAAGTGTGATGAAAAATAAAAAGCTAAATAAACCTAACATAATTCGTTTCATTATATTTTCCTCATAAAAATCATGTTTTCTTAAAATTAGAATATCTAATAACGCTTTTGCCTATAAGAAACGCACTCTTAAAAAATTAAGAAGCGTCTATAACAAGCAGTTGGATTATAAACAAGAAGGATTAAATATATAAGTACACACATAAATGTGGTATAGTATCAAAAATGGTACTGTAAAGAGAAGTTAGACTATGCAAACCCAAAAAAACCGTCGTACTAATAATTGCCATTACGGATGTGCTATCGAAGCTGCACTAGATGTTATTGGAAATAAATGGAAAGGTGTCATTTTATTTCATTTACTTGATGGCAAAAAACGCTTTAATGAACTCAGACGCTTGATTCCATCTGTTACACAGAGAATGCTCACGTTACAATTGAGAGAACTTGAAAGTGACGATGTTATTATCAGAAAAGTTTATCCGGAAGTACCTCCTAAAGTTGAATATTCGCTGACTCAATTTGGAAAAAGTTTAAAACCCATTTTATTTTTATTAAGAGAGTGGGGTAGCGAAGTAATGAAAAAAGCCCAAAAAATCAATAAAACAAAAGATTAGCAACTTTTGCATAGAATTTTTTTTCTATGCAAAATCAATTAATTTACAATCCTATAAGATTTAAACTATCTCCATTGGTGATGGGTTCCCGTACCTTGATGCCCGGTTCCTTGATGTCCGCCACGATAATGACGAGTTCTAGGCGTTCCAGGTGCCCCAGCTTTTCCTGGATTTCCCCATGTTCCTTGACCATGATACCGATGAGGATTGTTAACGTTATTCACGGTAGGGTCTTTGTTAACAGTGGGGTTTTGCGCATTTACAGTTGGATTTGTAGGATAACCAGTAGGATTTGACGCATTTACGGTAGGATTTGCTGGATAAACAGTAGGACTAGGAGCTGCTTGGACAGTACTAGTAGGCTGGCTATTATTATTTGAATTTTGATTGTTGCCGATTATTTCACCTAGGAGTGCCGCAGCTGCTTGACCACGTGGTGGAGCAGATGACTGGGCCGGAGGGGGATTCGATTGCTGTTGTGTAGGCGTACCAGGTTGTTGTGAATTGGAATAGCCGTCATCAGCTTGTGCTTGTATAAAAATTGATCCAATTAATGTAAATAGACAAGATGCTAATAATAAATGTTTAATAGCATTCATAAAGGTTCCCTCCTTTTTAAATTATTATATCATCTAGTTTAAATTAAATTTGATTAAAAAAAATGCAATAAACAAGTTTGTTATAAACGATGTAACGGTTCTTGTTATTTATGATAAGGCACACACTGCCTTGGCACTTTTTAAACTTAATATCTTAGCTCTAACTCGTTTATGTGCTGGGTATCGAATTCTTCACTACAGACGGGTGAACCACCTACTTGTTGCTTGGATTTCTGCTGCTCGCGTTCATTTACTCTTTTAATCGCTTGATGGTGTAGAGAATATAAAGTAATACCATCATAAGGAAGAAGATCTCCTTTTCTTCGCTTTAATCCTGCGGCACGATAGGCTGCTTCCATGTCTTCTGCTTTAACTCTAGAAGTCAGATTTTCTGACGTGTTGTTATGAGCATTGGATTCATCTGTTCCAGCAAAACGACGTGCCTTATTACCTACTTTTAAGAGGGCAATTAGATTGTGGATTTCAATAATGTTGTCGCGTGGGTCTTTTTCTTCTTTACTTTCAGGCGCCGATTTAACTTTAGAAGATGACTGAATTTCAGGAACTGATTTAATTTCAGAAACTGAATTGATTTCAGAGGCTGAATTGATTTCAGAAGTCGACTTCAATTCGGCTGCAGCAATTTTTAATCTAACTAAAGCATCGGAACAAATAGAATTATTAGGCTTAATATTTTCAAGCAATTTCATATCCTTGATTTGACCTTGGTTGACAATAACATGTGCCTCTAATGCTTTAATTTTATGTTTCCATGCGGATTGATCTTCATCAGTTTCTGTGCCAGACAATAAAGATAAATGATAAGGAATAACTTTATCAGCATTGCCGCGCTTAAATATGAAATTTAAAAAGCCGAAGTCAGTAAAATCACTTAAGTATTTACCTACACGTTTAAAAATTCCTTGGCCATTGCTTTGTGGTTTGACAACGGTTAATGCTTTTCTTTCTGAATCCAAAGATTTATAGGCAGTAGCCGGGTTCATATCCCAATTCAACACCCATAGCACGCTATTTAAAACATATGATACAAAAGGTCTAATGATGGATTGAGTCAATTCTTTAACGAAAGGTATCGCATTCAATATATTGAATGCCAAGCCTAAACCCGGTCCATTAGTCACAACATTTCTCATCTCTGAGAATGTTCTATCATCATAAAGATTGACTATAATTCCTTCTTTACGCAATTTGGCAGCAGCGATGGCCGCTGTTGCAGCACCAATTGAAAAACCGCTTAATTCGATATTTTCTGGTTTAACACGTTTTTCCTTTATTAAATTTTTTACTTGAAAGCACAGAGCATTGACTAAATCATCTTGAGATATAACAACACCGCCACTACCTTCAACCCCAGGATGATTATACGCAATGGTTTTTAATTCAGGATGGCGTTTTGCAAGGGTTGCTAATTCCACAAAAAATCGGCTGCAATTTGCAGTATTATTGCCACAATGTATTCGATAATACTGTTTATTAGGATCCATATTATGAAATGCTTTGTTTTCAAAGCTAAACGTTTCAAGATGAACTTTTCTACCAAAATTTGTGGTATAAGGTGTTTTGCTTGGTGTGCACGTTAAATCTTTTGTATCAAAAGGTTTGGCCTTAGGATTTTTATTAAAAAAATCCCATACGCGGCCGAAAAATCCTGCACTGGGTTGTGGCTCAATTCCTTTAACAAAATCCTCATCAAAAGTTTGTGCTGCAGTGCGGGAATCCACTTTTGCCACACGGCGCATAATGAATCCAACAATAGATGATACAACGGGAATTTTTTTAATAGTGCTTAGCGCCTGAGCGGGGAAAACACCTAACATAATAACTTGGGCTGGAATGAACTTGATAAGTCGCCATACATTTCCAACCCAGCGATGAAATCTAGAAGGCTCGTCTGACTGGGGGATAGCATTGGAAGTAGGGATTCCTCTGGACTTCATAATTTCCTCGTTAATTTTAGGGGGCGAATTGCACCCTAAACTTTTATAATTAAAAGCAGATTTTACTCACATGGAGTAAAAGGATCAATTAAAATTCAACTAAACAGGGAAAGTAATAGGAAGCTAACCAATATTTATTCGAACAAAGAGCATGTATTTGGGTTAGTGTTAAGTTCTTGTTATTTTCCCAATTTTATAAAGGTCTTGCTAATTATTTCTTTTGAGAAATTATTTGAGCGCTCGTTTTCCCAGTTCGCTTGATAGCAAATCTGGAAATTAGCAAGAATGATCAAATACCAAGAGCAAAACATTGATATTTTATTTCTTGTAAAATGAATAAATAACTGAATGAGAATGACATGAATTATCAAAAAAGACTAATCAATGTTATTGATTATATAGGGAAACAGCTTGATGAGGAAATTTCACTTGAGAGTTTAAGTGATGTTTTTTGTATATCCAAATTTCACTTTCATCGATTATTTACTGCATTTACGGGATTGTCTTTGCAACAATATATCAAATGGTTGCGCTTAAAACGAGCTGCACATCAACTTATTGTCGACAAAAATCAATCCATTATTAATATTGCAATCAATGCGGGCTTTGATTCTCATGAAGCATTTTCACGAGCATTCAAAAAAGCATGCGGATTCAGTCCTAACCAATATAGACAAGGCTCAGATTTTTCTTATTGGGAAAAACCACCGTATTGCTTGCCTAAACAAGAGGAAAAAGAAATGAAAGTTGAAATTAGAGAAATTGAAAAAAGACGCTTAGCTGTGGTTGAACATAGAGGTGATCCGAAAATGGTTGGCGACAGTGTTAACAAGTTGGTTACGTGGGCTAAAGCGCAAGCTGTGAGTCTCAAACCCAAAGCTGGCGAAGCATTTGGCTTTGCATATGATGACCCGCACACAACACAGCCAAGTGAGTTTCGTTTAGATCTTGGTATCAAAATTCCTGAGAATTTAAAACTTGAGGAAGGCGTAGTTGTTGAGAAATATATACCAGCGGGACGTTATGCGGTCGTAATGCACAAAGGGACGCGCAATAACATAGGTGACACCATTTATCCAATGTATCGTGAATGGCTGCCGAATTCAGGAGAACAATTAGGTGATTTACCTTGTATTTTTTGTTATTACAACTTTGACCATGAAGTAGCAGAAACTGCGTTATTAACTGAATGTTGGTTTTTATTAAAGTAAAGTTAAAATGATGTTTTTGTAGGGATTAAGTATCGGAATAACTACTAATGCAGTTGCAAGTAAAAATTAACGAAGGTTGATATTCTTGTCAACTGCATTAGTTAATGCGCAAATAAGTCTTGCCTAAAACTTCAATAAACATTTGTGAAATATCAAAATTTCTAGGTGTAATATGTTCGATATTAATTCCTAAAGGTATTTGTATTTTTTCATTATTTACATAATCTAAAATTTCATTTAAAACAGTATTAGCTATTTTTACTGAACGCCAGCTGATGCCTATATTGGATTTAAGTAAATTTTTACAAACCTCTTCAGGAATTTTTACACCTAACCAACGCAAAAATTCAATATCTTTTGAATTTGAAATTGGCGCGAAGCTCAAAAATATTCTTTTTGGTTCAATATTTTTTTGTTGACATAATTCAGAGTAATCTTTTAAAAGAGTTTTTACGCTATCAGCCTCATAAACAATTTGGCTAGAAAAAAATTCAATACCATTTTTTGATTTTGTGATCATTCTGAGAGGTTCATCTTCATTAGAATCAGGTTTGCGACGATGTTGAATGACTATTCCACCGCACAAGCAACCCGTATAATTTTTTACAATAAAATTTGCCATTTCATTTACAGCGGGACCAGGATAACGATGATCCATTCTCCCAGCACCGACTAAAACAAGAGTCTCAATTTTGTATTGATGTATAGTTTCATTTAACCATTGTCTTTGTTCTGGCCACGCAAAGTTGACGCTACCGCGGTTTAAAATAATTTCAAATTTGTCATTTGAGGCTTCTTTAAGTTGCTGAGCAAGTTCTCTAGGTTCAATTTTTGGAATATATTCAGTGGGTCTCACTGTTCCATTCTTTTCATCAGATATTTCTGGAATATTGATAGCATCGATACTAATTGATGCACTTAATAAAAGTTCAACAGCGGATTGTGCATAATCTTTAAGATATTGTAAGTCTGAAGAATTGTCAGAAGGTGGTAATAGTTCAAAAAGAATGACAGATTGATTTTTATCTAATATTTTTTTATGAAGATTATTCACGAAATTCTCCAATTTTTTTAGGAAAAGGATCCGCCATTTCGTTGGAAATTTTAATATTAAATATGTCCATAATTTAATGTTAATATAATTTGCATTAAATATGTATTTCATGTTTGCATAATAAGATTTGTCTTTTTATGAAAATGTTTAGAAACAGAATAATAAGACTTTTTTTGTTCAATTCGTGACAATCTTCAACTCTAGCCGATATGAATATGCATTTTCTAGCATGTGATCTGACTAATTTTAAAAAGGCTAAAAATACCCCGAATAGATGTATAATAAACGCATGACTATTTTATACATTTTTTTAGGAATTTTAGTGAATTTTATTTGGGGACTTGCTTTCTTTGTTCCCTATTATCTCAAAATAGCTGATCCGATTTTACTGGTATTAAGTCGATTTTTTTTCTATGGATTAATTTCATTAAGTTTGCTTTTT
>JANWKO010000220.1 GCA_025451335.1 Gammaproteobacteria bacterium | reverse complement strand
CTTCTTTATCCATAATGATACCAATAACTACACGATAACTAGTTTGGTCTAAAGAATTTCATTTTTAGTTGATTTTGGATTATTTAAATATCAATTTCATTATGATCTTTACATGTAAATTATACACTTATATATTAATCATAGGGAATAAATTACTAGAAATGCAATATTTTATAGTATAATAAATTATATTATGCTTTTCCTTAATATTGAAAAACTTATGAAATCAGGAGAAGCAACATGGAAGCAATGAATAGTGCCGATGTTGCTTTTTTGCATTTTGAAAGTAAAGATACTCCTATGCACATAGGATGTGTATTTCTTTTAGAGAAACCAAAAACCAATAAAATCTCCTTTTTTCAAGCCTTTAAAGATACTATCATACCGCGCCTAGAATCTGAGCCGCTGTTTAGACGAAAACTAGCCCATATTCCTTATAACCTATTCTATCCAGTTTGGATACAAACCGATATTGATTGTAACAAGCATATTCACCATGTTCACTTACCCTCTCCCGGTACCCAAAAGCAACTTGAGGATTGCATAGCTGAATTACATTCCACTCTACTTGATAGACATTTTCCCTTATGGGAAATAAACGTAATCGAAGGTTTAGAAACAGAAGAAATCTGTGTTTATTTTAAAATTCATCATGCACTTTTAGACGGCTCGTCAGCATTACAATTAAGTGAAGCAATGTTAGATCATAATCCAGCTATTCAGATTTCATCCAAGGATAAAATCTCACCTCAATCTGAATATCCAAATAAGTTGTCTCTACTTTGGTTTGCTTTGAAACATACTATTTCACAATATAAAAAGAATTTTCTTCAGCTACCAAAAAACTTTTTGCATTTTTTATCTGATTTACGTAAGAATAATAATGATAGTTTATTTCAGCTATTCGCAACTTCATCAAATAAAAAACTTGTCGTGCCTAAAACAGCTTTCAATAAAGCTATTACCTATGAACGTACTTTCGCTACTGTTTCTCTACCATTGGATTCAATTCAGTCTTTAGCAAAAGAATACAACGTATTCATTAATGATGTACTGCTTACTATTTGCAGCGGTGCTGTGCGTCATTATTTAAGTAATCTTGGCGAACTTCCTAAGGAGACACTAATTACTGGAGTGCCTATTTCACTTAGCAAGTCAACCATGATGCATTATTCTAATCGAACCACTATGGGCTTGATGAGCCTTGCGTCAGATATTGGTAATCCCTTTATTCGATTACAAATGATTCATGATGCAATGAACTCCATGAAAAAAAATTTCATTAAGAATAAATACAAATTAGATTCTGCTATAGACGTGCCGCTTTGGCTTTTGTGTTTACTCACCATATTGATAGAAAAAACAAAATTTATTGATCTACTTCCCTCTAAGGCAAATCTGATCATCTCTAATCTGCCCGGACCTCAAGAGCCCGTTTATCTCGCGGGTTGCAAAATTCTTTCTTGCTTTCCCATTACAATTGTTATAAACGAGTTTGGGCTTAATATAACCATGATAACCTATTTTAATTCTATCAATATTGGAATCACCGCTGCCAAAAATAGCATTAGTGACGCAAGCATTGTAGCTGCAGAGATTACAGCCTCTTTTGAAGAGTTGTGCAAAGGACTAGAACAATCATCTTAAGCGATATTCATTTTTTTAAAAGCAATTCAGAAATCAGTTTCAAATTCTCATTTGTAAAAAGAGTAAAATGATCACTGTTCGGAATAATCTGAAAATGAAATTTTGCATTTGGAAACAAATTTTTCCAAGTCATTTTTTTATTGGCCTTCTCTGATGCAACTTGATTGGGAACAAGAAGATGAAAAAGTTTTGAATCATCGCTAGACGAAATATAATCGACTGTAATATTTGCATCACAAGGTTTAGGCTGATAATTCGCAAATGCTATCAAATTTTCTTCCATCAATGCCATCCATTGTTGAAATTCATCTAGAGCAGGTAAAGGCAAGACGGTATTAGATTTTATCCAATTATAAACAAATTCTTTTTGTTGCGATTCGCTTAACATTGAAACCGACTTTCGAAAATCTTCAATTGCCATTAATTTACTACTTTTATTCCCAAAAAATTTGCTAGTGTAATTCATTACTAATAAAAGCAATAAGGACTTTTCAGAAATAAATGGCTTAAATTCACCCGGCGTAGATAATGGCGCGTCTAATAATATGAGCTTTGCGAATTGAAAATTCGTTTGGGTATTTAACTGTTGAATCATTTCAAACGCTACTACGCCACCAATAGAGAGACCAATCAAAATTGAATTATCATCGGGCTCTAAACTCTTAATAACTTCAAGAAAATTTTTGGCTTTTTCTTCAACGGTAGTTAAATCTTTTTGATATTTAATTGCATAACATCGATAATCACTAAAATCTTTTGTCAATCTCGTAAAAACAGCGGTTTGTCCATCCGCTCCAGGTAAACAAAAAATCGCTGGGCGCTTTGTTACTTTATGATTGATAGGTTTTTTAGCGAGAAAATCATCTGGTTTATCCAACATTTCTACCAAAATCACTTTTAATTCTTCAAGCCATTGCTCAACTGTTGTATGCTTCATCAATGATGGATTAAAAGCACAATGCAATCCAATAGAATTTTTTTGTTGAACTAGTAAAAAAAACAAATCCATTAAAGGCACAATGCGTGCTTCAATATCTTTATCTGTTAAAATTTCAATTTTATCATCTGCAAAACTTCTTTGAAAAGCATCAAGATTAATACTATCGAAAAAAACGTTATATAAAGCTAAGTTACTTTTATTACGCTTGATATTAAGCTCATTGATTAATTCATTAAACATAACTTTTTGATGCGCAAAAGCATCGAAAAATACTTGCTGAATAGATTTAACTAATGTTCTTCTAGTTAATTGGCTACTTACCTGGAATCGTAGTGGCACAAGATTATTAAAATCACCAATCAAGTTCTCAAACGCTACTCGATTTCTTTGATTAAGAATCGTACCGATGACTAAATCAGCTTGCTGAGTAATACGATTTAATAAAACAAACACGCCAGACAAAATCAAGATATAAAGGGAAATATTGTTGTTCTTGCAAAAATCCATAAAACGTTCTTGCATTTCTAAAGGAAATTCAAGGGTAATCACTTGATTGCGGACAGTCGTTTTACTATTTTTAATTTTACCTGTAGGATAATTTTTGCCAAGGTAATTATTAGCAACGTAATTATTATCAGGATCATTACCGGCAGGATAGTCACTGGGAATATCACTCTGGACAGGACAATTTTTTAATTGTTCTCTCCACCAGTCCAATTCTCGTGTTCGATTTTCTTGGTTTAGACTTTTTTGATCCAAAACAAAATGAACATATTGGGCTGATAATTTGGGTAAAAATTCAATTTTTGCATTATATGCAAGTAGCAGTTCACGCACAAAAATCGGAAAGGATAGACCATCGAAAATGGCATGATGCATGTTTAAAATTATTAAATATTTTTCCAGCTCAATCTTGATACAAGTTATTTTAAAAAGTGGGTAATGTGTAATATCAAAACGATAGGCATTTTCTTCATGAAAAATATTTGCTATTTCTTGTTTTTTTTTCGTTGGTTCAAAATCGCTAAAATCGAGAAAGCGAATGTTTGTATTAACATCTGGTTTGATAACTTGAATCCAAGTATGCTCCATCTTTGGGAATGCAGTCCTTAGAATATCATGACGATTAACTATGACTTTTAATGAATCTGTTAATAAAGTTTTATCGATTTCCTGATTAATATAAAATGGGATGGTCAATTGATATGAAGCGTTTTTATAAAGTTCACTCTGCACACACATCATTTGCTGTGAAAACGACAACGGATAATATTTATTATTGTTGTCTAGATAAGCAAATATCGCTTCTTTATTTTCATTAACAAATTGCAAATCATCTTCTGTCCATTTTGTTTTTGAAGATTCTATAACCAGTCTAGAATTAGATGCATCTTTCCAAATACCCGCGGTCTTAGAAAGGATGGTTAAGATGGTTTTTTCAATATCAGGCTATTGTTCTAAGTTTTTAGATAAGGTAACAGGGATAAAATTTCTTTGGATAAACTTTGGAATTTCGTTATTGATTATCATTATAACTGATCCATACTTTTGATAACCTTCCAATTCAATCTTTTAATTATTATACTCTTTTCTCGAATTTATGTGAAAAAATCGCAGCCAAAGATAAATCGACAAGAATTTAAGCTAAGAAGATTCAAAAAAAAAGTCGCAACCTGGGTCGCGACTTTAAATGATAACGTTTGTCTGTTGATCCTAACAAACTTATACCATATCCCAAACCAATTGCGCACCAATGACGTCTGCATGTGTTTTTGACACGCCGTTTGGAATAGAAGTTTGTGGACCAATCGTAGTTGGTGCATGTAGTCCAGAGTCTGGAAGGAAAAAATGTGACCAACCAATATCAAACCCAACTTGTTTGATTGCTTGCCAATGCGCACCAATTGCAGGACCCCAACGGTTGTTATCAGGAATAACAGGAAGACGTTGATCACCTTTAATGGGTGATTCATCAAACAACAACCCTGCACGTAAAGTCCAACATGGGTTTGGTCTAAATATTCCACCTAAGGACGCTCCCCAGGTATTTTTGTAGTGCCATGCAATACTCACCGTGGTATCTACTGGCATAAGGAATGCATTTGGTACAAAAATACCGTGTATGATTTGATTACCGTTATTTATATTGCTCCATTGCGTATAATTAACAGTCGCATCAATTGCCCAACATGGATTAAAGTCATGATAACCACCAAACGATGTATAGGCTGGCAATATGAGATTACTTTGCAAATTATCATGTGTAATTGCCCCATATGGGAAAGTCAGCGTACTTCTTCCTTTCATATCCATAAAAATGCGGGAACGATAAGTTAACCCGAATCGAGTTCCGGGATTCATTTGATACATGAGGCCTGCATGTCCACCAAAGCCCAACGCATTCAAGGTATTTCGCGAACCAAAGTCGTGTGAGAATGGGAAAGGACCAAATGTTGGAATGCCACCTCTCGCTCTATACACTAAAAATGCATCAGCAAAATCTGCACCTAAACCAATAGACCAACAATCATTTATTTTAATAGCAAGTGACGGAGTAAAATCAACGACTCTTAACTCAGATCGGGTCGTATTATAGCGTAATAAGGAGTTTGAAGGATAATACGTTGCCAAACCAAAAATAGGCACAACGCTCAAGCCAAATGATACTCTCGAATGCATAATAGGAGAAACGAAATGGAAAAAAGGTAAAGTACGTATAACACCACCATCTGCATCGCCTGATTCAACAAATAGTTTTGCATAAGGCGGTAAAGCAGGGGTATTAATCGTCCAGGTATTCGTTCCTCTAAATTTTGTTACAATATCAAGCCAATCTGCTCCACCAATCAATTGTGGATTAGGAATACGTACCATACCAGCTGGGTTAGTATAAGAAGTACTAGCGTCACCAGCCCAAGCTGCATTACTTGCACCACTATCTCCATCCGCTACAGCGCTAGAAAAAATTTGATTCGAGAGTTGGTATCCTGATGCTAAAACAGCAGTAGAAAGAGATACCGATAATGAAACCAGTCCAGCGGTTAATAAACCTTTAAAGAGAGGATGAAAATTTCGTTTCTTAGTCATTTGGAAGTCCTTATAAATAGAATTAACCTATAGTTTAGGTATATTCAAGTCCATTACGACAATTAAGTTAGCAGAAAGAAATGAAAATTGCAAAGTTATTGTTCGCAATGATGCATCAGTTTATTCTCATTTTTATTCGCCTGGTACATCCCTGTACCTCCCGCTTCATCTATCCCTGGAAGCTAGCTTACAAAAATGAGAATATAAACTAACGCATCAATAAAGGATAGCCCCTAAGAGTGAGAATATGAAATTGCCTATTATCTTTATGTATTCTGGCCAAGGATCCCATTATTACCAAATGGGAAAGATGCTTTTTACGCAAAATAAAGTATTTAATCATTATCTCCAGTCTGCCGATCAGTTATTTAAAGAAATGACAGGTACTTCAGTAATAGAACATCTCTATAGTGATGACAAGACGAAAAGCGAACCCTTTCTGGATCTATCATTTAGCCATCCCTCTATTTTTATGGTGGAATATGCTCTAACCCAAGTCCTTCTGGAAAACAATATTCGGCCGAGTTTTATATTGGGATCGAGTATTGGGGAAATTGCGGCAGGTGTTATAGCTGGGATGTTGAGCTTTGCAGAAGGATTAAAAACGATTGTCCAACAGGCCAATATAATGAAAGGACATTCCCAAGAAGGGGCTATGTTAGCCATTCTTGCAAAACCAGAGTTATATCAATCTCAATCTTACTTGAATCAAAATAGTGAATTGGCGGGTATTAACTTTCCTGAGCATTTTGTCGTATCTGGCAAAAAGGATTCCGTCAATGAAATCATTTTAAAATTAAAACAAGACCAAATCGCTTTTCAATTGTTACCTGTTGCTTACCCATTTCATTCATCACTTATTGATTCAGCTCAGAACCTTTTTCTAGATAGCGTACAGTCATTTAACTTCAATCCACCTCAACTTCCACTGATCTCCTGTGTACAAGGTGAGATAATAGACTCATTCCAACCTAATCATTTATGGGAAATGATACGCATGCCGATTCTTTTTCAACAAACAATTAAGAAGAGTGAATTGAGAGGACCGGCGCTCTATGTGGATTTAGGGCCTTCAGGTACATTAGCAACATTTGTGAAATATAATCTGGAAGCAAATTCAAAATCCTCTTTTCGTGCCATTATGACACCTTTTGGCAATGATGAGAAAAATTTGGAAAGTTGTTTAGAATATTGTAAAAAGTAAATTGTAAAGGCTTAAAAGTTAAGGACTAT
>JANWKO010000219.1 GCA_025451335.1 Gammaproteobacteria bacterium | reverse complement strand
GGATTAATCAACGTAATTGCTAATTTTATTGCAATGATCATGGTAACAAAAGTAGGGGCAAATGAATTAGCGGCAGCGGCATTGGCTGTTCCTACTTTAGTTACATTCATGACGGTTTTTACGGCAAGTTTAAATGCAGTAGGAATTTTAATCAGTCATAATAAAGAACAAAATACAAAAGATTATATTACTAACTTAGTCAAAAATGGTTTTTGGTTAGCATTTTTATTAGCTATCCCTGCTAGTTTGATTTTGTGGAATTTAGATAAATTTCTATTATTATGTGGGCAAAACTATCAATTAGTTAAATTGACACAGTCTTATTTTCATTTTGCAGCCTTGAATATTTTTCCCGTCATGATGATTGTCATGATTTCTCAATTTATTACTGCAATTGGTCATCCCAGATTCACATTAATAACATCTTTCATTAGTTTGCCTTTAATTATTTTATTGTCTTATGCATTAATTTTAGGAAAATTTGGTTGCCCAAAAATGGCTTTAGCAGGGGTGACCTGTTCATTGCTAATTGTTCAATCGTGCATGCTGGTTGGAATTATTTTTTATTTAATTTTCAATAAAGAAATTAAAAAATATAAAATATTCAACTCACCATTTTTACCTAATTGGTCAGCTTGTAAAACTATTTTAACTCTTGGTTTGCCAATTGGTATTCAACTTGGATTGGAGCTGGCTGGCATGACTGTGATATCTTATTTTATGGGCTTTTTTGGTGTCATTGCACTTGCTTCTTCACATATTGTCACTCAATATTCTCTAATAGTTGTAATGCTAAGCTTGGGATTATCTCAAGCGCTGTCAGTTTTAATTAGTGAAGCCAATAGTCAGCAAAATGGAAAGTTATTAAAACAATATATTTTTTCAGCATTCATTATTTATCTTGTTATTTTTTCAATTGTAGTAACATTATTTATTACGCAGCCGAAGTTTCTTGTTGCTCTTTATATAAATGAGAATACGGCTCATAGTATTGAAATAATCAATTTAGCGATTGGATTATTTTTTATTACAGCAATAAGTCAATTTTTAGATGGTACACGTAATTTTATTTCAGGGATTTTAAGAGGTTTTCATGATACAAAGATGCCAATGAAAATAGGCATTTTTGGATTTTGGGGTATCTCAATTCCAGCAAGCTATATAACAGCTTTTGTCTTCCATGGTGGCCCTATTGGTTTGCGAGGCGCATTTATCAGTGGCTTT
Source organism: Gammaproteobacteria bacterium (assembly GCA_025451335.1). Taxonomy (GTDB): domain Bacteria; phylum Pseudomonadota; class Gammaproteobacteria; order DSM-16500; family DSM-16500; genus JAJPGW01. The sequence continues at coordinate 7,484 of JANWKO010000219.1, read as the reverse complement.
GTTGTTGCCATCATTTTATTGGCGTTAAGAGTCAGAAAATTACAAAAAATATTCCCTTGAAAATCAATAAGCTAAAACATGTCAGTTAAAAATGCACTGAAAAAACTTTGAACAATTTGTAAGTTATGGTAAAATTTTAAACAATGTTTATTATTGAGATTGTTTGAAAATGAATCCTATATTAAAACTGCTATTCAAACATGTTAAAAGCGAAAAGCCTATTTCAAAAGAGGATTTATTAAAAATAAAAAAAAATTATTGAGGCCCTTCCAAAAGCTACACAAATCGATGAGCCAGCACTCGAATATTATCGAGAACTTCAAAAATCCATTCCAGAATATGTTCCAAAAGCTCCTGTTTTATATGGTCAAATTGACACGGTTAATCAATCGCTTGAGGAATTAAGAAAGGAAATTTTAGAAAAAACAGGCAGTGATCCCAATTCACAGACAATCCGGGAGCTTGAAGAAGTTTTAGCATTAAAGCAGAACCCAATTTCGCCATAATAATATGTCATCCATTTTACATTACAACTATCGCTCGACCCAGTCCTAATATAACAACATGTGTTTTTTGCGCTGAAGTTGTTTTAGCTTTACGAGTAGGATCTGAAAATAATTTGCTGGTTGATTGTTTGGGAGCTTCTTTATTTGGTTTAATGAATAATTTTTTCACTTTTTGCGCACGAATATGTGCTTGTTGTTCTTTATAAAAACTTTTAACAAAATCTAATTTCTCTTCGTGATTGTCTCGAATTCCATCCGCAAATAATTTTAATTCACGTTTTTCTTTTTCAGAAAGTTCTTTGCCATTTAAATTTTTTAAGACATTATCAAATTCTTCAACCACGACTTCAGCAATTTTATTCCATTGTGATTGATCTGCTGCTTGATTGCCACGGTGTTGGTAATGTGAGTTTTCAGTTATAAATTCACGTATTTCATAAAAAATAATGTTTACTGCGTCCAGACGATATTTGTTAAGATAGTTTAGAAAGCTGTCTGATTTTTTTAACTCGACAAGAAAATTATTTAATGTTGCATTGGTTTGCTCTTGCAGTGATTTGCGATCTTCTCTAAGCGTATGGATGCGAATCATCTCTAGTTTAATATTTTTTGTAACTAATTCCTTAAGTGCAGCAAAATGTTTTTCATTTAAAAATTTTGGATGATTCATCAAAAACTTGGTGTATTTTGGCAGATCTTTTATAAAAGTCCAATTGCGTGGTAAAAAATATTTTAAAGCGGGTAGAGAATCATAATCGTATACATCAGGATGTGTGCCCATATCATCAGGTTTTACATCGTTTAAATAAAAAAATATTTTCAAACGATCCCATTTGCCATGTGAATATTTTTCTAAAGAAGGGCGATATGCGGTATATTTTGTAATATTATCTCTATCTTCTTCCAAATTATTGGTTAAAGGTGCGAACGTTCTACCAGGATCAATCGCAACAAATTTTTTATCTTTGTCTACTCCTAAATTCTGCGAAGTTAAATCATCTTCTCTATTTAAATATTTAGGCAACAAAATTCGTCCCATATCATCGAGACAATGTTTTTCTGTAAATTGTAAAGAGCGTTTGTCTTCTATGTTAAAAATTCCGCCCTTTTGATTAGAGTAATCAAATAAATCTTCAAAACCATCAATACCCTTGGATAGAATAGGAACACGTTCTTCTTTTTTATTAAGTTTTTTTGTGCGATATTTAGGACCGCCAAAAGCAAATCGGTAAAATTCACCAGCCGTTATGATCAATGCATTATGTCTCTTGAGATTTTTAGTTGGACTCATGGTATTGTGAATTTCATACCATTTACTTCCAGGTTTACTCAGTTTTTCACTGATAAAAGCACTATGATGGTCTGACTTGTCTTTGATCTCAAATTTTTTAACTTGTTTGACTTCTTTATTATTAAAAGGGTAGTTGGGTTCGTCCACGGTGGGAGTAGGAAATAGGCGAGGGTTTTCTTTTAGTTCTGTATAAGATGCTGACATGTAAAAAGCCGTTTTAAATAAAAGTTGGATACTATATAAAATTATTTAAAAAAGATAGCATAAGAATAGCACTTAATGATGTCCGCGCAGTTTTTCACCGACCGCACCCACAAAAAGAAATAGATAGAGGTGCTGTTATTTCAATGAGACGATTTTTAAATGAGGCAGGTATCAAATGTTGATATATAAAGGTTATATTGGACAAGTAGAATTTGATGACGAAGCTGAACTATTTCATGGTGAAGTAATTAATACTCGAGATGTTATCACTTTTCAAGGATCTACAGTTAAAAAGATTAAAAAAGCTTTCAAAGAATCCATTGATGATTATCTTGATTTTTGTAAAGAACGCAATGAAGATCCTGAAAAACCTTTTTCAGGTAAGTTTAATTTACGATTGGACCCTGAATTACATAAACAGCTGCACGACAACACAAAATGAGTTTGAATCAGTGGGTGACTGAAGCTATTCAGCATCACATCCAAGAATATCAATTTGTTTACGACCTTAGGCGGCGTGTTTCTTAATTTCATTATAAGTTGATGCATATTTACGCTCTAATTCCCAAACATCAACTGCATTTTGCATATTTAACCAACTTTCGGGAGTGGTTTTTAAGAATCGCGCTAAACGTATTGCCATATCGGGTGTTACAGGGCGGTGTTCATGAAGAATTTGTGAAATGGTTCTACGTGAGACATTTAAACATTCAGCAAGTTCAGTCTGAGTGATTCCTAATGATGGTAATATATCTTCGCGTAAAATAGCGCCAGGATGTGTGGGCTTGCGATTTTTAGCTCTTAATGTATTCATTAATGGTAATCCTCTAAATTAATTTCATAGACGTGTCCATTTTTAAATCGAAATGTAATTTTCCAATTTCTTCTTACAACTACGCTCCAAATTCCTTTTCTATTACCTTTCAATTCATGCAGGTCCCAACCTGGAATATCCATGTCTTGAACAGCAATGATCGCATCGAGGCGATCTAGTATACGCGTTATCTTTAGCAAATCTCTTGCATCCAATTTTTTTTTGTAATGTTTTTTGAAAAAAATTGTTCCAAGCCTTTATGCCTAAAACTTTTTATCATTTTCTTTCTCCAAGCATAGCTTGTAACCTATAAAGTTACAATATGAACTGTATTTTAAATTGATGTACTTTTGGGTAAAAATAAATAGGCTGGTGCAGATGTTGGGTGGGGGATCAAATTTGTTTGAATATAATTATGAAATTATTATACCATGTGTAAGGAATTGCTATAAATAAAGCTGATTTCGTGAAATAATTAGCCATTTCATCGAATAGTAAATTCTCTATATGAAACTATTGACAAGTTTAGTGCTAATAAGTGTATTTTTACCACCCGTTACATGGGCTGGAGCCGAAAATTGTCTTTTATCAGATGGAATTAATGTGCAATCCAAAAAAAGGATTATATATATTTGTGAAAAAGGAACAACGGGTAAAGAATATAAAATATCGTTGGGGCGGAATGGAATTGGTAAAAAAGATGATGGTGATAAAAAAACTCCGCTTGGTCTATATGAACTAGGCTCACCAAGAAAATCAAATCGATTCGGAATTTTTATTCCAGTTCAATATCCCAACTCTGAACAATTATCTGCTGGCTATGCAGGAAAAGATGTAGGAATACATGGTCCATTTCGGCTTTTTAGCTGGCTAGGCTCGTTAAATACTATATTAAATTGGACGCAAGGATGTATCGCTGTGGGTAAAAATGATCAAATTGAGTTTATAGCAAATTGGGTGAAATCCCATTCTCAGAGTAAGATTTTGATCAATTAAATTTGAAAGATAAAAGGGCTGATCGCTTAGCCCAATAATTTACCTATTCATATGCATTGTGTATAATGCGATTACATAAATTATAGGCGTTAAGTTTTAAATGTCGTCAAATAACAGCCCACTAAAATTTGATGAAATAAAACATCAAATTGATGAAAATCAGAAGAAGTCAAATTCTGCTGAATTTCCTAATCTAGAACTAATTAAGGCAAAGGTTGCCTTAGACAATTCTGAAGTTGGTCAGGCCTGTTTTCATATGGGGCAATATCTCGAAAATAATAAAAATCAAAAAAATGCCATGAGATTCTATATAACAGGAGCGGATGATTATCACAATAATGACTGTCAGACAAAATTAGAAGGAATTAATACACTTGATAAATTTTCATTAGTTGATTTTTTTGATGTTGTTGGATTGATTCTTGCTCCTGTCTGGATGCTATTAGAATTTGTATTTCGAAGTATTTATCAAAATACGATCAAGCGACCTGTAAAATATCTAATATTAATTAGAACAAACCGATTAGTAAATTGGCTCCTATTTATTTGTATTTGCGCAATTTTATTTATATTTATAATACAAGCTTTATAAGAGAGTCGTAATAATACTTGTCAAATCATTGTTGAACTATATATTTATTATCATTTCATTCTGGACAATAAAGCAAAATAAAGGTAGTGCATCTGTAACCTATGCCTGGATGTAAAATTGGTAAATGTGATAATGGTATATATCAAGAATTATGTACATTGTTGAGCGCTTTTCAAAGAAAACTATTTTGAAAAAAGTTTCAAAAAGAACAGCAAATTCCGTTGCTGTCGCAACGATTGATGGTTTAAAGAATTATTTTGATTCTGTGTTAAGCATTACAGCAGACAATGGGTCTGAGTTTGCTTTGCATGAAAAAATTAGTAAAGAATTAAATGCTGATTTTTACTTTGCACATCCGTATTCATCATGGGAACGAGGTTTAAATGAAAATACAAATGGATTGGTACGTCAATATCTCAAAAAAGGATCTTGTTTTACAAATGTGAATGATCACGATTTAAAAATAATTGCAGATCAACTAAATAATCGACCGAGAAAAAGTTTGGGATATTCAACACCGAATGAGATTTTTAATTTCGTAAGTTAGTGTCGAATATATTTCATCTTTTTTGAGGGGCAGTAAAGCTCACATTTATATGTTGTTCCCACACCTCATCAGGGATAGTGCTGCATAAAAATCGCACCCGTTCACAGAAAGGAAGCGAAACTTTAAAATCAATTGTTCCATTCAAGGCTTCGCTGACCCTCATATCTTCAAATTCAGGTAACGGTTCCATATTCATTTCTTTCAAGAGTAATAGGGTAGAAGCACGATCTTGCTCACGCTCAAGCTCATAATTATGGACATAGGGTCTAACATAACCTACTTCAGTTAGGCTGGCTTTAGCTGCTGCTTCTTCTTTAGCCTCAACCTCAGCAATCCGTGCATCTTCCTCTTTAATAAATTTTTCCTCAGCTTTTCTAGCTTCGAGAATCCTTGCTTCACCTATGGCCCTATTGGTTAGAGGTTCTAAAAGAGCTTGGATTTTGGGTATTTCATCTTTATTTTTATATCCGTTCGAATGAAATGCTATATCTATAGGAAGCGATCCGCCACATGGTTGGTTAACATCTGCTTTGGCTTCAATTAAGCATTTAATAATATCTGTTCGTCTATATTCACAAGCCACAGCAAGAGGAGTACGTTTGCGAAATACCTCAAGCATTGGTTCATCGCTATTTTTAGGATTAACTTCTAATCCATGTTTAATCAAAAAAATAATAATGTTCACGTGTTCTTGAGCTGGTTGATCGTAATGACCTTCATCAACATATTCATGAAAGTCGAGAAAAGCCTGTATTAACGGCGGAACAAGGAAGCTCTCGCAATGTAGAGGTGCTTTACCAAATTCGACTAAATATTTCACTACATCAAAGTGTTCATTACGAAGCGCGGTACTTAGCATATGATATCCGCAAGGAACAAGATGCCCTTTAGCTTCATCAAAACTCATGTTCGTATAAGTTGTTGCTAGCTCTTTATCAGGTTTTTGCAGGTCGATTTTTAATTCTTCCACAAAATATTTAATAATATTTAAATGCCCTTCAGAAGCAGCTATATGGAGAGGCCCAGCATTACGGTTATCAGGCCAGCGTAAAGGATCTACATGTCCTTTTTCTATGATGATTCTAACAGATCGTACATCACCTTTTTTAACAGCTTTATTCAGTAAATCAGGAGGACAAACACTTTGATGACCAGACTTGGGTTTTGCATAAGTTAATAAAAAATTTAGAAGTTCATAATCCGCATTGTCTAGCGCTTCATCCAAACATCGAGCAAGTGAAAAAGATCGTAATTCAAGTAATTTGTTTTTTATCGATGGAGTGATGACAGGTGTCTTTTCTTCCGGATTTAATTGTGTTGCCTGTTGTAAGATTTTGGGCTTGTCCGATCTTTGAGCAAACATATGTTTATTCCATCATTTTTAAAAAACACAATGAACACTACATCAAGGTCTAAGCTTTATCAATAGGTACTTAACATTCGATCGATGCATACTTTTACACATATAAAAACCATTTACATAAGCAATTAGTTGTATAAAAATGCGTATGCACTTATTAGTGGAATCCACGTCCCCACCAAGTGTATAATGGCCGGTAACTCCTATTACCGGCCATTTTAAAATAAGGATTGTTTATGGCTTATAAATACATACCTACGCCGCTATTTGATGCACTCGAATATCTTGATTCATCCCTTGAGTCTCAGATTGCTCTCATCCAATCGTTATTACCCACTCAAATTTCTGCAAATCATGTTATTGCCGATTATAAATATACCTGTCAGTTTTTACAGGCTTATCGCGGCAGCGCTGAGACTTTCAAATCGTATCGCAGAGAAATTGAACGCCTTTTGCAATGGTCTTGGTTTGTTCAAGCAAAACCTTTAAAAGATTTGCGTAGAAATGATATCGAAGCTTTCCTGGAGTTTTGCCAAGCGCCGCCGAAAGATTGGATTGGTGTGAAACAAGTTCCGCGTTTTATCGATCAAGATGGTTTGCGTATGGCGAATCCGCTATGGCGTCCTTTCATTGCGACTGTTAGCAAAAAAGCTCACAGGGATGGTCAAATACCAGATGAAAAATCGTATACGTTGTCGCAAAGTGCCTTACAAGCCATTTTCGCAATCTTAAGCAGCTTTTTTAATTATCTTGAACAAGAAGAACATGTGTTTGGAAATCCTGTTGCGCAAATACGGCAAAAAAGTAAATTCTTACGTAAGCATCATGGAAAAAAAACCATACGTCGATTATCTGAATTGCAATGGATGTACATTATTGAAACAGCTGAAAAAATGGCATCTGATAATCCAATCCTGCACGAACGCACACTTTTTATTATGAATGCTTTATTTGCCATGTATTTACGCATTTCAGAATTAGCTGCGAGTGAGCGATGGATTCCACAAATGGGGCATTTTTATGTGGATACAGATAATAACTGGTGGTTTAAAACAGTAGGTAAAGGCAATAAAGAACGCGATATCAGTGTCAGTAATGCCATGTTAGAAGCATTAAAACGTTATCGTAAAAGCTTAGGGCTTGCTCTCCTTCCCTCGCCTGGCGAATCTATTCC
>JANWKO010000218.1 GCA_025451335.1 Gammaproteobacteria bacterium | reverse complement strand
ATCAAGCCTAATACAAGCTCAATCAAACAGTTCATACCCGGACAACATATTGTAATCCAAGTCAGGGTCAATGATTTGTGGATAGAAAGGCCCTATACTGTTTCTGATATTTTAGAAGACGGCACATTACGTGTTACTATCAAGCGTGAACCAAAAGGTTTTTTTTCCAATTGGTTATTCGAACAAGGCTCTAATCCTATTGAAGTGACCGTTACGCAACCGCAAGGCGAATTTGTTTTACAAGAAGAGAGCAAAACGCCTGTGTTATGTTTTGCTGGCGGAATTGGTATCACTCCTTTTGCCGCACAAACAAAACATATTCACACGCAAAAAAGAGTTCACATTATATATTGCGCATTGAAACAATCTGATTTCGTATTTATTGATGAATTTAATCAAATTACACAAGCGCATCCTAGCATTACCATTGATTTTCGCAGTAATGAAGATGCTGGTTTATTATCCGAGCCAGAAATTATTAATTTAATAAACAAATTCGCTGATGAAGAAATTTATATTTGTGGTCCTGAAGGATTTGAAAAATTGGTTTCGACTTCGTTAGAGCATATCAATTATGATAAAAATAAAATTCATGTAGAAAAATTTACTCATGCTGGTGCTCCGCATTAAAGGTTGAAATCGCTTCGATTAAAGCTGCTCCTTCTAACTTCTGCACGCGCTCTTTTAACGTTTCAGTCGTGTCATCAGACAAAACAGGACATTTTTTTTGAATAAGAATAGGTCCTGCATCGACATCTTCTGTCACATAATGTACTGTGCAACCCGTTTCCTTTACGCCTGACTCTAAAACCGCTTGATGCACATTTTTATCCATACCGCCGGCGAAAGCAGGCAAGAGTGAAGGATGCACGTTGATAATGTGATTACGCCATTCATTTATAAAAGGCTTAGATAAAATGCGCATATAACCGATCAAGATAACCAATTCAACTTTGTAAGTATGCAAAATTTCCGAGAGTTTTTTGTCGTATGCAACTTTTGTAAAAAGAGCCGGATCGACAAATTCAGAATTTAAGTGATGCACACGAGCTCGCTCTAAAATAACAGCATCTTTTTTATTACTTAGAACAATTTCAATGGAAGTTGATAATGTTTTTTTTTGAATGGCATCAATAATAGCTAACATATCTGTGCCGCGTGTGGAACCAAGAATACCTAAACGACGCATTGTCTGATTTCTTCCATGTGGTTGATACGACGTTGAATCAGTGGTTCTGTTCCTATATCTTCGCGATGAAAAAGCGGTCCATGAATACGTTGTATTTCTGCTTCCGCCATTTTTTCTGCTGCAAAAATTGACTGCGCGATACCAACCACTGCTGCAGTACGCGAACCCGTGGCATAGAGTTTGCCATCGCACTCATCTACCGCAGCCAAATATAATTGCTCTGGATTTTGTATTGAAGAAATATCAATTTCAACATTTTTTACAGGTTGATCCGGATATCCATTGGGAACAGCATACTTACATACGGTTGCAAGAGGTGAAAATTGCACTTGATCCTTTGAGAGTTTACCTGCAACCATCGCTGTGCAAATCTCAACAAAATCTGATTCAAGAATCGATAAAATATTCATTGCTTCTGGATCACCGAACCGCGCATTGAATTCAATAACTCGAACACGCGTTTTTGTTGCCATAAAACTGCCATAGAGAATACCAATATATTTTTCACCGAATTCGGTTTGCAGTGCCTTAATGACGGCTTCATTGATATTTTGTGCTTCAAGCAAATCGTTTTCAGTTAAAAAAGGTAAGCTATGATTGGCATCAGAATAACTTCCCATTCCTCCTGTATTAGGGCCTTCATCATTAATAAAGGCACGTTTGTGATCTTGCACGGCAGGCATAGTCACTAACGTTTTACCATCACAAAAACACAGCAAAGAAAATTCTTGTCCTATCAGCTTTTCTTCAATCACAAAAGATTGACCCGTTTTAATAATTTCTTCACAAAATTGGTACGCTTCCGCAAATGAATGCAAATGGTCACCAGCAACTTTCACCCCCTTCCCGCCCATCAAACCATTGGCTTTGATCACATAACCATTTTCGCCCAATTGTTGTAAAAATTCTTGAACGTTCGATAAGTCATGGAATATACGATATATAGGTGATCCAGGAATATGATACAGAGTCAATAAATCACGAGTAAAAGCTTTACTTGTTTCGATTTGAGCGAGTTTTTGTTTGGGACCAATGGTTGGTATACCTTGATTCCATAACGCATCTGCTAATCCTTTTTCCAATGGTGCCTCAGGACCAATAATAGCGAGATCAATTTGCCAATCTTTTGCTTTGGCAAGAATGGTTTGTACATGACAAATATCGCCCTTCCAATATTCTTGACTAAATGCTTGTATGCCGGGATTATTTGAAGTACCACAACAAAAAATTTTCGGTTGTTGATTAGAACGTCGGAGCGCTTTTGCAAGAGCATGTTCTCGCGCACCTGAACCTATAATGAGAATATTCATAACTTCCACATTTTCAATTCATTTAATTTTTTCTCGACTTGCTTTGCAATAAAATCGAGGGCTAATTCTCCGCATAACGCTGTACTGCTAAATCCTGTAGGTTAGATTCCTTGATATTCCCTGTCACATACCAGCCATCCAAACATGCCATACAAGGCCTCTCAATATGGTGATCACCTTTACGCGTCACGGCTTCCACTAAATCATCTAATTTTTGATACAATAATTTATCAACACCTAAAAATTTGCGAATTTCTTCAAGAGAATCATTCGCAGCAATTAATTCTTTTTTCGAAGGCATATCAATGCCATAAAAACAAGGATTGATAATCGGCGGACAAGAGGAAACAAAATAAATTTCTTTTGCGCCAAATTCACGTACCATTTTTACAATTTCACGACTGGTTGTACCACGTACAATGCTATCATCTAAAATTAAAACTTTTTTATCTTTAATTTCTGTTTTTTGTGGCGTGAGCTTATATCGCACACTGCGACTACGCTGTTTACCATCAGGCATAATAAATGTGCGACCAATAAACGGATTTTTATAAAGACCTTCGGAATATCGCACCCCCAATTCATGCGCAAACGATAAAGCAGCTGTGTTAGAAGTAAATGGTGCAGGTATAACAACATCAGGCATTATATCAGGATAGGTTTCTCGCCAATTTTTCGCGGCATTTTGGCCCATATGCAATCGTGATCGATATACATTGACACCATTGAGAGTTGCATCGGGACGTGCAAAATAAACATACTCAAAAATACAAGGTGTAAATTGCTTTTTTTCTACGATTTGGCGAAATAACTTTCCAAGACGATTAACAAATACTACTTCGCCCGGCTGAACATCACCTATCGGTTCAAAACCCAGTGCATAAAACATGGTGTTTTCAGATGCGAATATATAATCTTTTTCACCTTTTTCATTAATTCGCTCACCAATCACCAAGGGTCGAATACCATGAGGATCACGAAACGCAACTAAACCTTTACCAATAACCACACTAACTGCAGAATAAGAACCCGTCACGCGGTTAAAAATATTTTTAATCGAAGCACATAGTACCGAAAAAAATCCATCTTCATCATCATTTGCATGATTTCTTTCTTCCAAACCATCTGCGAGTAAATGTAGGAGAATTTCGGAATCGATAGATGAATTTAATTGTCGATGTTTGATTTCCGTTATTTCTTTGGCTAACTCTTTGTAATTAACTAAATTACCATTATGAGCTATTGCGATACCACGAGGACTGCCAATCCATAAAGGTTGCACATCTTCTATATTATATCCTCCCGCTGTAGGATAGCGGGTATGAGCAATGCCTATATTCCCGTGTAACTGCGCAACATCCTCGAAATTAAAAATTTCTCTTACTAAACCTAAACCATTTTTTACATAAAAACGTTCTCGATACGTTAATATGCCAGCTGCATCTTGTCCGCGATGTTGTAAATGAACCAAGCTATCGTGTAGCTCTGCTGAAACCGGTTCATGACTATAAATACCTACGATTCCGCACATATTTTGTATTTTCCTAATCAAATCGAAGGCCATTGTAACAAATTAAGGCGAGCAGCAAAAGAAATCCTTTGATTGCTAAGGATTGTTCAACTTTATATTCTGAAAGATTTGCAAATGGTCATTTTTTGGATGGGTTAACGATCCAAAATCCTTTTTAATTCAATTTATTGCAAAAATTAATGAATATTTGTTACTTTAAAGCATGCTAACGTCCCTGGCCTTGTGGTACGAGTTGCGGCATCCATGCCGCAACCTTTCTGGCGACAATTGCGCTGGCTTCCGTTGCTCGATTTTCTCTCTAAAGGAATTTGTAATGTAAAACAACCTATGGTTATATTTCAGCTTTTGCAAAACAAAAAATTTTTACGCCAATGCAAAAAAAATTTCTGCTAAATTCAAATATTGCAATTTCCTCAAATCATGGAATAATTCTTTTGCTTAAGCCCCCCTACAAAACACAAATAAAATTAATAAAAAAAGAGGCAAAAATGACCAGCTCTAGAGTTGAAGAAAAGTCACTTTTACCTTTTTCAGAAAAAAGACAAAAGAATATTTCAGATAGAAAAAATACTCATAAAAATTCCGATCATCTTTCCAAATTACCCAATGACATATTGCAACATTCCTTGTTCAAGTTTTTAGGTTCTTCTTGTACCCTTTTAGGAAAAACGAGCCATCGATTTGCACAATTACCTAAATTTAAAAATGAAGAAATAGAATTTAAAAGTGATTTGAATCAATTATTATGGTTTGTGGCGCGAGGCAAAAAGCGCGAGGTAGAGCTCATGCTTTCGCAACATCCAGAATTATTATTGTATAAAGGTATGACATCAGATTATTCGCATAGAAAATTAGAAGGCACAGCTTTACAAATTGCTCTTGGCGCTGAAGATGTCGATTTGTTTACACGAAAAGATATCGATTATTTTACAATAAAAGGAAATACTTTTTTTAGAAAAACAAGAAGGAAAACTTCTGATGGCATGGCTGAAATGATACAAAAATACTTAAGAAAATTGCCTGATGGTGAAGAAATAATAAAAAAACAAATTCGCGCACAATTTCCAGAGGGCTGGGAAATTGAAGAAGAACAAAAAAATCAAAGAGATTTAGCTGCTCTAAAAAAAATGTTCAAAGCCATTGAAGATGCAAAAACAGATCATGATTGTAAGACTGCCCTACAAGAATTTAGAAATTATCTAGAACCTAAAGACATCATTAAAACAGGGTTACATTTTAATTCGAATCTGCTTATCCAAGCTGTTAAATTAAGAGATCAATATTTGGAAGCAAAACCTTTTGAAGATTATGATAGCGCTAAAAATATTATAATTCGCAACGAAATTATCGGCTATATACAACGTTTTGTCCCAGCAAATGTCGGCATGGCTATAGCCCAAGGCTTGGATCATTCAATTTTAGTTAATCAATTTAAACGCAGCCACAAGTTTGAATGGATTTATAATTTTAGGGAACAATATCCCAATCTTCATTTAACATTACCTCTTAAACTTACTTCTTATTTTCCCCTCTCTTCACCTGGATTTGCATTGGGATATGATACATTTGTAGTAGATGGATGTAATATTTATGTAGAAAAAAATTTTACTGCTTATGATAAACAAAAAAAACTTACCTTACACAATATTCTGCAGCAATATTGTGATAACTCAAAAAGATGGTGCGTTATATTATAATTCAGCAATATGCGCCGCCACACAAGCACCAAGAACTTCGAGAGAATAACCACCTTCTAATGTGGAAACCATTCTTCCCTCGCAAAACCGATCGGCAATATCTTTAAATTTTCGTGTTATCCACGCGTAATCTTCGACTTCCAACCTGAGATGTGCTAATTCATCTTGGATATGCGCATCAAATCCCGCGGAAAAAAAGATCATTTCTGGTTCAAATTTTTCCACCGCCGGCACCCACCGCTCTACTACTTTCTGAAAAAATTCATCTCCTGCCGTTCCGGCTGGTAAAGGCAAATTAATAATATGATCACTTTCTGTATCTGCACCGGCAAAAGGATAAAAAGGATGTTGAAATGAAGAACATAACATGACACGTTCATCATTTAAAAAAATATTTTCGGTTCCATTGCCGTGATGCACATCAAAATCAATAATTGCAACTCTTTTCAATTTATATTGTTCCAATGCATGCGCTACGCCTACCGCAATATTATTAAAAAAACAAAATCCCATTGCTCGAGCGCGTTCTGCATGATGACCTGGTGGACGCACATTACAGAATGCTGCATTCACTTCTTTTTTCATCACTAAATCTACGCCGCATACGGTTGAACCTGCTGCATGCAAAGCGGCTTGCAATGTATAAGGATTCATTAATGTATCAGGATCAATAGCAACCAACCCTTCTTTAGGTGCAATTTGAAAAATCTCTTCGATATAATCAGCATCATGAACTCGCAACAGTTGTTCTCGCGTTACCGCAGGTGCTTCATAATGTTTCAAATGTGCATCCAAACCAGAAATTATCAATTCCGTCTGTATCGCTCTGAGACGGTTCGGTTGCTCAGGATGATCGAAACCCATTTGATGCAATAAACAAATCGGATGTGAAATTAATGCAACGCTCATACCTTACCCCCAACCTCAATCACTGCTGCTCCAGTAAATCGTCCATGGCGTAAATCATCCAATGCTTCATTCGTTTTTTCTAATGGATAAGTATGCACTTCTGTTTTTATTGGAATCTTTGGTGCCAAGGCTAAAAATTCTTCTCCATCTCGTCTTGTCAGATTAGCAACAGAACATAACACTCGTTCTCCCCAAAGAATGTCGTAAGGAAACTGGGGAATATCTGTCATATGAATACCGCCACAGACAACAATACCCCCTTTTCTTACTGCACGTAAAGCGATGGGAACTAATTCTCCTATCGGGGCGAAGATAATAGCGGCATCTAATGGCTCGGGTGCTTTTTCATCTGATCCGCCTGCCCATTGTGCACCCAATTTACGTGCAAAATCTTGCGCTGCTGTATCACCTGAACGGGTAAAAGCATATACTTCGCGTTCTTGATAACGTGCGATCTGGATAACAATATGGGCTGCTGCACCAAAACCATACAATCCAATACGTTTAGCATCCCCTGTTTTGTTTAAACAACGATAGCCAATTAAACCTGCACACATTAGGGGAGCGGCTTGTAAATCAGGATAATTTTCAGGGATGGGAAAACAAAAATGCGCATCCGCAACACAATACTCTGCAAACCCACCATCAATTTGGTAACCAGTAAATTTTGCTTGATCACAAAGATTTTCCCGTCCTGATAGGCAATACTCACATTTTCCGCAACTGCTTCCTAACCAGGGCACGCCGACTCGCTGACCTTCTTTAAATTCTGAAACATCTTGTCCTAGTTTAAGAATAGTACCTATGATTTGATGACCAGGGATAACGGGTAATTTGGGCTGAGTTAATTCTCCATCAATCACATGTAAATCCGTACGACAAATCCCACATGCATGAACTTTGATCAGAACTTGATTTCTTTGGGGTATTGGAATGGATGCGTCAGTCAATTGTAAATGCTGCCGAGGAGCTTTCAACTTCATTGCGCGCATATTCTCTTCCTTGTAATAATATGTTCTTACCTGCTCAGAATATAGATATAATAGTTAATTAACAGTTTATGGGAACAGGTAAGGCTTTTAAAGATTAAATTTATCTATAAGATAGGAATACTATGTTTCACGGATTAAACTCTCCTCTTCGTTATTGTATATTAACTTGTCTTATCGCGTACATTTTTTCATATTTTATAACTTGTGAAGCAAGTGATAATGTTGAACCTCCTAAAATAGGAAATTTTGCCTTACCTTATTCACAACAGCCTGGGCCACTTATTGCTTTTGGGGAAAATATTATCCCCAAAAATGAAACACAATTATATTTATTTGCAGATGATTATGCAGGAGTCAATAAATATTTTATTGATGTTATTCCTTCTGTTGTATATGGATTAACCGATACTTTTTCTGTTTTTATTAATGTTCCTTATGCAGCCAGATATAACACAGACAAGCAATCTTCATCTGCATTGGAAGATGCTTTTATTCAATTTGAATATGCTTTCTACTATGGATCAACTTCTACTTATTATGAAGAGGCAACTGTTGTAACAGCTATCTCATTTCCTACAGGATCAATAAGAAAAAATCCTACAACAGGTTTTGGTTCACCCAGTTTTTTTCTGGGTATGACTTTTAACAGAACCTATGCTGATTGGTTATTTTTTGGATCACCTGGTGCAACAGTTGCAACTTCATTAAATGGAACTAAATTTGGTAATGAATACTTATATCAAATAGGTTTTGGAAGAAATATTGCCGATGTCAATGGCTGGATATTCGCATGGCTGATTGAAGGCGATGGAATCTATACTGGACGAAATCGAATAAATGGTGAGATTGATCCTGATTCAGGAGGGAATGTTTTTTATATCACTCCTTCATTTTGGGCTTCAACGAAAAAGCTTATTTTCCAATTAGGTGCGGGATATCCCGTTACTCAACATTTTAATGGAAATCAAACTAGAAGTTCTTATTTACTGGCTCTCGATATTGGTTGGAGCTTTTAATAGGATTCGACCTAGAAAATCATAAACAAGAAACTAGTTATACAAAAATTTTAAAATAATAAGAAAATAATAATATGAAAACTGAAAGAAAACCGCTACCTCGCATGTCGAAAGACCAAATATTAAAATTTATGGATAGAGGCGCAGAATATTTTAATAAGCGCGAATTTGAAAAAGCTGCGCAGCACTATTCATTTATCATCAACACTTCTGATAATCCTATTAATGAACGTTTGAATGCCTTGATATGGAGAGCAGTTTCGTATTCTTTAGCAAATAAAAAAGATATGGCAGAAAAAGATTATGAAAGCATAGCAACAATGGATCTCACTGAAGGATTAAAAATAGTAGGAATGCATAAAAGTGCACTCAAGATTTTAACTGACATTTTCGAGTTTGGAGTGCATTTCAAGCAACCTAATATTGAATTAAATAAACTTTATCAACAAGCTTTATTAGTCAGTCAATCTGAAATTGCTGAAGGATTAAATAAACTAGAAGATTCTACCATCCATCTGCAGCAGGCAACCGAGATTGATAAAAACAATCCTGAAGCTTGGTCTTTTATGGGACTGCTTTGTTATGAAAAAGCGTTGGAAACAAAAGATGATAAGGAAAGCAAAAAATTTTTTGACGAAGCGATCAAACATTTTTCTCTTGCGCAAGAACATTACTCAAAACCACAAGCAAAACTTTATTTTGCGCGCGCAATGTGTTATATACAGATAGATGATAATAAATCAGCATTTTCTGATATTGTTAATGGATTAATTATCGATGATAACAATACTTCTCTAGCGATATCCCGTGAAAAAAATCTATATTTCATTCATAGCTGGCAACACAAATATTTCAATCAAAAAAACGGGGCTAAAATTTCTAACCCGAAAAAAGCAGCGTATTTTTTACAAAGAGCAAAAAATCAAACTGATATTAATGCAAAAATATTTGATTATGCTTTTTCACTTTGGTTAATTGAGTGCAAACTTGATAAACAAACTGATCTGTTACCCAGTATTTTTGTTGGAATAACACATTGCCTCATGCAGCGAGCAAAAAATTCAATTGAAAAAGGAAATGGAGAACAATTTTTATTTGAATTTATTCTTTTAATGAAAGTATTAGAGAAATCAATCAATTGGAAATCTCCCGATTACACTTCTAAACGCATTGCAGAAATTCGCACGAAACAATTCTTAGCTCATACGCACCGCTTATTTTCTCTATTGAAAAAGGAGCTCTGGAAAAAAGCAGAAGATACCATTTTTGATATTTTAGAACTGTTTCCGAAAATGATTCCCCCTTATGTGAGAGATAAAGAAGAATTAGCAGAGATTAGCAAAATAATTAATATCTTTTATCTTGAAAATTTAATATTGAAAGCGCATCAACTGCCACTCTCACAAAAAGAAGAAGCAAACAAATTAATGACAATTGCAAGCACACTCAGCCCCGATGCATGTTATATAGTAAAAATTGAAAAATGTCGCGAATTATTAGAAAAAAAACACACTAGTGAAGCTAAGCAAAAAACTCCAATTCCAAATATAAGTAAATTCACTAAAACACGACCAGGAAAAATAATTACAGAATCCAAAAAAATCTCAGCATCTAAAATTGATTCGACAACCAGAGAAGATCACTTAGAAAAGCTCTCCTCAGAACTCGAAGAAAAAAAGCCAAGTCTTGAATCACCAAAAACGAAAGCTAGCGCAGAAGAAAAAAATATAACCTCTAAAGAGCTTGAGACAAAAAATTTCGAACTTAAATTGCCCAGCATAACTGCATTAGCAGACAATCCCATACCTACTTTAGAAAATTTCGATACCCATAAAATGATGGAATATCCTGATATTGTCCTCGAAACTTTTAAAAGGCTCAGTATTTCTTTTATTCCTCGTTTGTATCCAGTGGGTGGTGCGGTACGAGATGCTATTCATCATATTAATACCAATGATTATGATTTTGCAGTTGGTATACAAAAAAATAATTTATATGAAATTTTGCTTAAAGCTTTTCCAAATGAAGAATTTCCCGGGGTAGAAATCGTTCCTATCCTTGGAAAACCCTGTTTTAATGTAAAGTTTACAAATGGTGTCAAACTTGACTTTTGGCATAGCAAATATTTATCCGATTTTAGTTTATCCGAAGCTGAAGCTTTGAAAAAAGATGCTTTAAGTCGAGATATGACAGCAAATAGTTTGTATGGTTGCCGACCCAAAGATAACGAAAAACGAGGTAAAATTCTTGATCCTCTTGGTGTCGGATATAAGCATGCTAAACAAAAACGTTTTGTTACTAATTTGGATGCGAAATTATCATTAAATGAGGATCCTAGCCGAGCATTACGCGCTATAAAAAAGAAAAATCAAGGTTGGAAATTAAGTTCGGCGATCCAAAGTGAGATAAAATTATTAAGTAAAGAAATTATTTTTCAAAATATGATTTTAAAAAATACCGAATCCACCAATCAATCACTCATGAAATTATTGTGTTCAGGCCAAGCAATAAAAAATTTTAATGATT
>JANWKO010000217.1 GCA_025451335.1 Gammaproteobacteria bacterium | reverse complement strand
TTCATAATAAATGAAATCACACCTAATTTTTCTTTTGCTGTACCAATGATTTTTAAGTCTGGGATTGACAATAATTTATCAGTGGCATAATGCAATAATTGTTGTTCATGGTTAACAATATTTTCCATGCCAATGTCTTTCAAGTATTTGAGAGCCGCATCAAAACCAATCACGCCAGAAATATTTGGTGTGCCAGCTTCAAATTTTGCAGGAAGTTTATTGTAAGTTGTTTTGGCAAAGCTAACGCTTTCAATCATGTCACCGCCACCTTGATAAGGTGGCATATGGTTCAAAAATTCTTCTTTACCATACAAAACACCTACGCCAGTTGGGCCATATGCTTTATGCGCAGAAAACACATAAAAATCGCAATCTAATTCTTGCACATCGACTGGCAAATGCGGAAAAGCTTGTGCGCCATCCACCAAAATTGGTACTTCATTTTCATGGGCGATCTTAGCCATTTCTTTAATTGGATTAATCGTACCCAGCACATTTGAAGCATGTGTCACTGCGACAAATTTAGTCCGCGCTGTAAATAACTTTCGATAAGCATCTAAATCAATTTCACCAGCATCTGAAATAGGGATCACGCGAATGATTGAACCACATTGATCACTAATCATTTGCCAGGGAACAATATTTGAATGATGCTCCATGGTACTAATAATAATTTCATCGCCAACTTTAAATCTTGCTCGACCGTACGATTGCGCTATTAAATTAATGCCTTCTGTCGCACCACGAACAAAAATAATTTCATGCAATTGTTTCGCATTGATAAATGCTTTTATATTAACTCTAGTCTGTTCATAGTAGCGTGTTGCGCGCTCACTTAATTCATAAATTCCTCGATGGATATTCGCATTATCTTGTTGATAATAATTTTGTAGGGCAGTGATAACTTGTTGTGGTTTTTGACTCGTGACACTACTGTCCAAATAAATTAACGGCTTGCCGCGATTTTTTTGCTGCAAAATAGGAAAATCATTTCTTTTATTCTTCAACATGGCTAGCTCGCTGTTTGACATAATTTTTGATTTCCTCATCTTTTATCTGATTCATAACTTCATCAGCAAAAGCATGTGTCAACAATGCCATAGCTTGATCTTTATCTATGCCGCGAGCGCGCAAATAAAACAATGCTTCGGAATCTAATTGACCCACAGTGGCCCCATGGGTACATTTTACATCATCGGCATATATTTCTAATTCAGGCTTAGTATCAACTTCTGCATCAAAAGATAGCAGCAAATTATGATTAGCCTGGTGTGCCTGAATATGCTGTGCATTTTTATGCACAAACACTTTACCATTAAAAACAGCATGAGATTTTTTTCTCATGATACCTTTGTATAACATACTACTCACGCCATGCATGGCACAATGATCCACATGCACATGATTATCAATATGTTGCTGATCTCGAGTTAAATGATAGAAGCCCTGCAAATAGCATTCTGCGCCAGTTTCTTGCTGCAAGACATGTACATCTTCTCGCGCTAATCGACCACCTATTGATAAATTAAAACTCTTTACCACACTGTTTTGCTTTTGTTTAATAAAAATATTAGCTATGTGTGTTGCAGATGGATTTTCTGCTTGTAATTTATAATGGTTCACGCGCGCATTTTCTTCGGCATGAATTTCTGTCACAGCATTGGTAAAGTATTTTGCTTCATTATCACTCGTATATTCTTCGATAAAAGTGACTTCACTATGCGCTTCGGCAAGAATAATATTGCGTGGTGCAGTTAAAAATTCAGTTTGTTGTGTATTGTAATAATAAAAATGGATTGGGACAGAGATAAAAACATTTTTGGGAATCAGTATAAAAACACCATCCGTCATTAACGCACCATTAAGTACGGCAAAAGGATGTCGATTTAAATCCATTTTATTTATTAAATAAGGTTTGATGCGATCTTCATGTTGAATAATCGCGTCACTAATCGTTGTACAAATAACATTTTCTGGTAATGCAGTTAAATTAGAAAATTCCGGAGAAAAGTAACCATTAACAAACACAATCGAAATAGCTTTTTCTAGTTTAATTTTTTGCTGAAAAGATTCTAAATTTCTTTTTGGCCAAATGTAACTCTGTTTCGCCAATCCTGTGACATCCGTATATTTCCACAATTCTTCTTTTTGTGTTGGAAAACCACGGTGCAAAAAAGCTTTTAATTGATTAACTTGAATATCTTGCAGCCAGTCTTTTTCAGGTACAAAAGGATTATCCAATCTCAACGCAGCAAAAGGCGATGGATTGAGAACTGCAACATCTTTCGTGCTTGCATCTATCATATTGAACTTTCCAACCAACCATATCCTTTGGCTTCTAATTCCAGTGCTAATTCCTTGTCACCTGATTTGATAATTTGACCTTTCACCATGACGTGGACAAAGTCTGGTACTATATAATCCAATAAACGTTGATAATGCGTCACAACTATAATGCTACGGTTTGGATCACGTAAGCTATTTACACCTTTTGCGACCATTTGCAATGCATCAATATCTAAGCCAGAATCGGTCTCATCTAAAATGGCTAAGCGCGGTTCTAGCATAAGCATTTGCAAAATTTCATTACGTTTTTTTTCACCGCCGGAAAATCCTTCATTGACAGCTCGACTTAAAAATTTTTCATCCATGCCAACTTCTTTGATTTTTTCTTTGATGATTTTAAGAAAATCGATTGCATCTAATTGCGATAAGTTACGTTGTTTACGAATACTATTCACTGCAGCTTTTAAGAAATACATATTATTCACACCAGGAATTTCCACTGGGTATTGAAATGCTAAAAATAATCCTGCTGCTGCACGTTCCTCAGGAGACAACGTTAATAAATTCTTATCTTCTAATTCTACTGTACCTCCATCAATTTGATAGTCTTCTCGTCCTGCTAAGACATTCGCTAAGGTACTTTTACCCGAACCATTTGGACCCATAATGGCATGCACTTCACCTGGTTTCACCGTGAGGTTAATACCACGCAAAATAGATTTGGTTTTTTGTTTTTCATCTTGTATGGAAGCTTGTAAATTTTTAATAACTAACATAATTTATACCTAAATTAAATTCATAACTTTTGGATCACTAATTTAAAACTTTATCCAATACTTCCTTCTAAACTCACTTCTAATAACTTTTGTGCCTCTACGGCGAATTCCATGGGCAATTCATTAAATACTTTTTTGCAAAATCCATTAACTATCATGGTGACAGCATCTTCCGCGCTCAGACCACGTTGTCGGCAATAAAATAATTGATCTTCGCCTATTTTCGATGTACACGCTTCATGTTCAATCTGTGCTGTTGGATTTTTCGCAACAATATAAGGAAACGTGTGTGCACCACATGTATCGCTTAGCAATAAAGAATCGCATTGCGTATAGTTTCTCGCATTAGTTGCTGTTGGCAATACACGTACTAAACCGCGATAAGTATTTTGACCAAATCCTGCTGAAATACCTTTGGAAATAATTGTACTTCGTGTGTTTTTACCAATATGGATCATCTTGGTACCTGTGTCGGCTTGCTGATGATGATTCGTCAATGCGACTGAATAAAATTCACCGACTGAGTTATCACCTTGCAAAATTACGCTAGGATATTTCCAAGTAATAGCTGAGCCAGTTTCAATTTGTGTCCAAGAAATTTTTGATTTAACACCACGACATGCACCGCGCTTAGTAACAAAATTAAAAATACCACCACGACCTTCTTCATCGCCTGGATACCAATTTTGTACCGTGGAATATTTTATTTCTGCGCGATCCAAAGCAACTAATTCAACCACTGCAGCATGTAATTGATTTTCATCACGCATCGGTGCAGTGCAGCCTTCTAAGTAACTGACATGACTATCTTCATCTGCGATGATCAATGTACGCTCAAATTGGCCTGTATTTGCTGCATTAATACGAAAATATGTGGATAATTCCATAGGGCAACGCACGCCTTTGGGCACATACACAAATGATCCATCACTAAAGACCGCTGAATTTAATGTTGCAAAAAAATTATCGCGATAAGGCACAACGCTGCCTAAGTATTTTTCAACCAATTCAGGATGTTTTTGCACTGCTTCAGAAAAGGAACAAAAAATTACGCCCGCTTGCGATAGCTTTTCTTTGAATGTCGTTGCGACAGATACGCTATCAAACACTGCATCGACTGCAACGCCGGCTAAACGACTTTGTTCATGTAAAGGAATTCCTAATTTTTTATAGGTTTCTAATAACTTAGGATCGACTTCTTCTAAACTTTTTGGCCCATCCGTTTTTGATTTTGGCGCAGAGTAATAAATAATACTTTGATAATCGATTTCAGGATATTTAACATGCGCCCATTGCGGGGGCGTGAGCGTGAGCCAATGCTGATAAGCTTGTAAACGCCATTTCAACATAAACTCCGGTTCATTTTTGCGTTGAGAAATTTTGCGAATCACTTCTTCAGATAATCCTGGCGCAAACGTATCTGACTCAATCGCGGTAACAAAACCGTATTGATAATTTTTATTAACGACTTGTTTCAGATAATTGTTCGTCATTAACTTTCCACCTTAATTCGAATGCCTCGTAATGCTAAAGAGTGTCCTACTAATGAATGGGTCATGTCATATAACGTGACACGATCCAATGCTTCCAAAATAATTTTATTGATGATCTGCCAATTTTCTTTTATTCCACACAGCGAATCGAGCGCACAGGTTTTGTTCTCTGCGCAACATTCTGTCATTGCTAATTTGCCTTCAATGGCGGAAACAACATCTGCAACAGTAATTTCCTGAGTAGGTTTTGCAATTTTATAACCCCCTCCTGTCCCGCGAAATGATCTGACTAATCCTGATTCAGAAAGTATCTTTAACAGTTTGCTCACAGTAGGAACTGTAAGATGCGTTGCCTTGGCAATGCATGTCGCACTGTAAACTCGACTGGGATCCAGTGCTAAATAACTCATAATGACTGTGGCATAATCTGTTAACTTGCTGATTTTTAACATAATTTTAAATATTGACTGTTCAAGGTTGCATACAGTACCATAATTGTACTAATTATATCAACATTTAGCTAATAAAGCTAAAAAATCAATAGCTTTCTAACTAAACATTAATCGCAACGATTGTAATATATGATTTCTAAAATGGGTCGAACCTATGCTGCCTATTTTTTTATCCATATCTAAATAGCATTATCAAATATATAAATTATGCATATTAAACGAACCTGTGCTAAATTATGCATATTTTAAAAAAATGGGAGTGGATATCAAATGCAAGCTAGATTTGAAAGCGCCTTAGATGCTGCAAAAAAGGGTCCCGAATCATTTGCTGCTGAATTTGAAAAAAAAGGCACCGATGCAAATGTGTATGAATACTTTGAAAATGGATTTGGTAACTTTGGTGACCCTCTAATAAATAAACTTATTAAAGAAATACCAGACGCCGCTTTGCCTGCTATTCTAACCATTCTTGTTAAACATCAAGTTAATTTAGAAAGTAGAGATTCTTTGGGCTGTACACCATTAGCCAATGCCGCAGGTTACGGCAAAAAAGAGGCTGATGATTTTCTTCTTGAGCAGAAAGCTGAAATTAATTGCACAACAAAACCCGCTCTTTGTACGGTAATGACTCTAGATAGAGATGAATCCTTAAAGCTTAATATTATAAAATCCTTATTGAAACACGGCGCTAATATCAACATTCACGACGAGTTTACACAATCACCATTGATTCGTGCAGCAGAAAATAATCTTTTCGAAGTAATGCGTTTTTTAATTTCTCAAGGCGCAAACTTATTTTCAACATATACTTATGCTCAAGGTACTGAACATAAAACAGCGCTAGGAGTAGCTTTCGAAGGATATATTTCAGCAAAAGGATCTAATGGAGAAGATAGTGAATATGCAAAGAATGCAAAAAAATGTTTTGATTTTCTTATGGTTGCGGCATCGGATTATTTATATCATCAAGGTGCTTCTTTTAGAGGAGATGATAAAAAGCTTGAAGTGTATCTAATGAAATATATAGATGATTTGGCTGGTCATTTCGCTTCTGGTCCTTATCCCGAAGAAGCGAATAGCAGTATATTAAAAAAACTCTTGGTACAAAGGGCATTGTATCCTGTGTTTGCGCGAATCAAAGAAGAACGCGAAGAACGTCTCGTTTTTTTGAGCGGTAATCGTTTAAGCAAAAATCAACAAGAAGAAAAAGAACCGAAACCTGCTATTTATCGATTTTTTCAGAGGACCAATAAACACGATTTGATGTCTATCATATTTTCCTATGCTCATGAAACAACGCCATATGTAATCAAGGATTGGAGTCCTCCTAAGTTTTAAAGACTATATGACTTCTTTGATTTATATTTTTCGACTTTAGACTGTTTTGCTATTTTTTCTCCACCCTTTTTGAAGAAGTATTGAGCTTTTTAGAAGATGGTCCTTTTACTTTTTGAATCAAAGGATTTAATTCATCACGTAAAACTCTGCTGGGTCCGTGCATTCCTTCACTACGATCAAGTTCCATTTCGACGTTTTGAATTAGGATGAGCAGATCATTATATGAAGGTTCATTTTTTTGCTTTAACATACCCATTATGTTCTCTTTTCTTTTTTTTCCTGGACCCCAAAATGGCGGTGAGTATTTTTGTAATTTTCTTAGAGCTTCATAGGTAAAATTATTCCATGCTTGTTTTACATAGTTCAAATCTTCAAATTTTTGTTGTGGGGCCGGGGGCGCGTCTAAAAAAGTCTTCTCTATAGTTCTTATCACATCTTCAAATTTTTCACCTTGCAAGCCACCACCTAAAATGACACGGCTTCCATGAATTTGTGGGGTTTTTGCATGCATAGCCCGCTCAAGATTGAATAGCTGTGGATGTTCAGGAAGGAGTTGATTACAAATTAGGATGCAAGCTGCTAAATCTGATTGATTCATTCCCATAAAATTAGTATCTGGATTTATTAAAAATGCATTAAAAATTTTTAATTCTTTTTTAATTCTTTCTTGAAATTCAGTACTCTGTTTGTATTCCCCCGATTTGTAAATCGGATCGGTCTTCATATCAATATATAATTGTAATAAAAATGTTACTGCTTTTTCAAATTTCGGGGGATATTTATATTGTTTTGAGCCCTGCATAATAACCTCCTCTAACATTTTATTGCTGCTTTCTGTATATATTCATTATATCAAAAATATAAAAAATTGAATTTATGCTGCAACTTGTTGAATTTAACTGTCTTAGTTTGTACTTATAGGATGGGTATCATGTCTTTCAATCAAATTGCTATAGTAGCAATTCATTGCTCTTACCATCGTTGCTAATGATTTTTGTATGGCTGTGGGCAAACTATGTTAAATCCTGAGGATTTCGCTACCAACTTCATGGCTAGATCCATCAATTCTTTGCGATAAATTGAGGTTTCAGAAATAGTCAAACGTTCATCATTGATTGA
>JANWKO010000216.1 GCA_025451335.1 Gammaproteobacteria bacterium | reverse complement strand
TTATTATTTGTGACATCCATTTTTCTTGATCTTTAAGTATCTTTTCTTCAAACCTATGATAGGTTTCTTCTAAATGCCTTTCTTCTTCTTTTATCCATGCAGTAAGATCATTTTTTTCACTAGCATCAATTTTATTAGGTTGAAAAATTGTGTCATTAATTACATTTTGTGACATTGATTCAGCTGTTATTTCTGAAATTTCGTTAATTACCTTTTCCGGATAGGGTTTTTTATAATTTGATCCTGTTAAGAAAACGGTATTTGCACTATTTTCATGAGGTAAAGGGATATATTTGCTCACATAATCTTTCCATAACTCATTAAAATTGAGTTGAATACCCCAAATACTCAATTTGGCAATAGTTCGCCACAAATTATTTAGCGCATTTTCTTGATTTGCGTCAAGTGTTACGCAATGGAAGTCTTCATTTAAATCTTCGTTTTCTTTTCCAATTTGTATTAAGACATTGATGCCTGCGTGATGTAATTCATTTAATTTTTCTGCCAATGATGGTGAATTTTGCAGATCCATTTCATTTATTGGTTGTATTTTCTTAAGTATTGGAATTATCGATGGTTTAATTTCAATGCTATTTAAAATTGTTTTAAATGAATCTTTTCCATAATCTCGACAGAGTTTAATTAATGTGACTAAATCAATTGAGCCTGATGCACCGAGGGCAATGAGTTCTCCTAGTTGATCACCAACTAAATAATTAGGATTTATGCCCAATTTTTTTAATAAATTAAACTGCGCAAATGAATTAACTGCTAAAGCTGGATGTGACCATTCTGGAAGATTTAGACGTTGTTCCAGTTGTCTTAATTGATCTTCTGTATAGGGGTAAGGAGGAAATACAATTTCTTGTAGAGCTTTCTCATTATCCAATTTTAAATCAGCTAGACTATCCCATGCTGAACGCACTTCTTCAAAATGCATGGCTAGTTCATCTCCAGCGTACAATTTTGGTTGCGTTGAATTAAATAAAATCGCGATATTAGCGAGGAGAGCTTTATCAGAATAATAAAAATCGAGAATGTTATCACTAACGGGTTTATGAGTATGGCTGAATTTGGTTATTAATTGTTTGATTTTATCATGAAGATTTTCTGTTTTCGAAACTATGAAAGCAAGTCGACAAATTTTGGCAGCATCAAAAGTTAGCTGGCTTTCTCTTGCTAAGGAAAATAAGGTCAATGAGTCATTTTTCTCCCAAGCATGTAATTGCAGAATGATATCGTCTTTTGTTTGGCCGCTTATTAAAACAAGTTCACTATCAAACTCTCTTAATCGACCGTGCAAATGAGCTTGATTTACATATTCTTCGACTGTCACATGAAAATTCGTTCCGCCAAACCCAAATGCACTGATTCCAGCTCTGCGCGGAGTACTTTTTTGTGATTTTATCCACGGTCTTGCGCGCAAATTTAAATAAAATGGACTTTTTTCTATTTTTAATAATTGATTTGGTTTTTTAACATTGATGGTAGGAGGATATATTTTATGGCGTAGAGCCATTACAATTTTAAATAATCCAACAGCACCAGCAGCAGCTTTGGTGTGTCCAATTTGCGATTTAATGGATCCTAATGCGCACCAATTGGTTTGATTAGAAAATTTGGAAAAAACATCTTTTATACCTTTAAATTCTTCAAGGTCGCCCGCTTTTGTTCCTGTTCCATGTCCTTCGATTAATTCAACTGTATCTGGGGTATAACCTGCAATTTCATATGCGCGTTGAATTGCTTTTGATTGACCGATTGAATGTGGCGCATAAATACTTTTTGATCTGCCGTCCGAAGATGTACCTACGCCTTTAATGACAGCATAAATTGAATCACCATTCATTTCTGCATCTGGCAAACGTTTTAAGGCAAAGAGGCAAATGGCTTCTCCAAGTAAAGTACCATCTGCCTCTTCGCTAAATGGGCTACATTTCCCTTTATAAGATAATGCTTTTGTTTTTGCAAAACACATATACATAAATATGTCGTTCAATGTATCAGCGCCACCTGTAATTACGATATCTGAACGATGCAATTGCAATTCATCTATTGCCATTGTTAAAGCAGATAATGAACTTGCACAAGCTGCATCTGTTACGCAATTCGTGCCGCCAAAATTGAAACGATTTGCAATACGACCCGATATGACATTTCCTAATAATCCGGGAAAGGTATTCTCTTTCCAAGGTACATAACTATTAGTGATATATTGACAAACTTTTTCTATTTGAGCTTTATCGAGGCCAATTTTTTTAAGAGCATTTTTCCAAATTGGTTTTTGTATTCGTGCACTCATGCTAATTAATAATTCTTGAGCAGACGTTGCGCCTAAGATGACACTCATTTTTTTAAAATCAACATTGGCATATTGACCTTTAAAGCTGTCTTGCAAAACTTCTTTCGTAGCAATTAATGCCAAAAGCTGTGTCGTATCTGTCACTTCTATATTTGCAGGTGGAATTCCAAATTCTAAGGAATCAAATGGTATATCATCAATAAATGCCCCGTGCTTACTATATACCTGGTCTTCTGCATTGGGATTATCATTGTAATAATCATCCACTAGCCATCGAGAAGAGGGGATTTCTACTATCGAATCATGACCTGAGAGAATTGTATGCCAGAATTCGGTCGAATTTTTTGAATTAGGAGCTATGCATCCAACTCCAATAATAGCAATATCTTCATTTTTAGGTCGAATGGTCACAGCTTGGGCCTATAATTGACAAATTATAATTAAAGTATAATACATTCCTTATCTTAATTAATTTTTGTTACTTATTCTTATCTTACAAATAAAGTCAATATTATCATATGGTTAGCTGTCTAGTTCTATTATGAGTTTAATATTGAGTATCAATTTGTTTGTTATAATTTAAATATCTATCTTAAATGGTATAGATAATCATGTTACTTCATCTGCCCGAGTATGATTTAACACAAAAATATACGAGTATTTCGAATTACTTAATGCATTATATTGATGAAGGCACGGGTGAATTAATTGTGATGTTACATGGAAATCCTACCTGGTCATTCTATTATCGTCGTTTAATCAATGACTTAAAGTCAGAATACCGTGTCATTGCACCTGATTATATAGGTTGTGGATTATCAGATAAGCCAAGTACCAACACGTATAGTTATACATTAAAACAACGTGTTGATGATTTAACTCTATTTTTGCAGCAACTAAATATCCAACAAAAAATTACTCTGATATTACATGATTGGGGAGGAATGATAGGAATGTTGTATGCTATGCAACATCCCGAAAAGATCAAGCGTTTTATTATATTTAATACTGCCGCATTTAGATTGCCAAAAACAAAATCATTTCCATTGATATTGCATTTTGCTCGTACATGGCTGGGTGCATTGTTAATTTTATACTGTAATGCCTTTGCAAAAGGTACAGCTTATCTCGGATGCAAAAGGAAGCGAATGACTAAAGTCGTTCGAGATGGATATTGTTTTCCATACGATAGTCCGGCACATAGAATAGCTTTGTTAGAATTTGTTAAAGATATTCCACTCAATCCGAATGATGTTTCATATGAATTAGTTTTGAAAGTTGAAAAAAATCTTCATTTATTTTCACATCTTCCAATGTTAATTTGCTGGGGTATGAAAGATATTATTTTTGATTATCACTTTTTAAATGTTTGGAAAAAAAATTTCCCTAATGCACATGTTTTTCAATTTAATGATTGTGGGCATTATATTCTTGAAGATGCTTATGAAGAAATCATTCCATTGGTAAAAAAATTTTTATTAGAAACGGATAACTTGAAATGAACAATATAGATGTAAAAATAAATAATATTGCCGCATTTCTTCCTGAATTAGCTAAGAGGAAGCCGTTTCATCCTGCGATTTTTTTTCCTTTATCTTTTAAGAAAAATGGTAAACGAGTTTATGTTCATTATACTTATAGGCAATTGAATGATGATAGTGATTTGATTGCATCAGGATTAATTAAGTATGGATTTAAAAAAACAATGCGAACTATTTTAATGGTTAAGCCAAGCTTGGATTTTTTTGCCATTGTTTTTGCATTATTTAAAGCCGGAATTGTTCCAGTAATTATTGATCCTGGTTTGGAAAAATCTAAATTAAAAAAATCTATTGAAACAATTGAGCCAGAAGGTTTTATTGGGATACCTCTTGCACATGTGGCTAGAATATTTTTCAGTTGGGGAAAAAGAACCATTAAAAAAAATGTTACAGTGGGTAAGCGTCTTTTTTGGAATGGTGCAACTTTGAATTACATTCGTAATCTTGGGCAAAATCAAATATTTTCTATTTTTGATGCGCAAAAAGAGGATGTAGCTGCCATCCTATTTACCAGTGGTAGTACAGGAATTCCAAAGGGGACTGTTTATTTTCATGATAATTTTATTGCGCAGGTTAATAGCATTCGTCAGAATTTTTCAATACAACCAGGTGAAATTGATCTTCCAACTTTCCCTTTATTTGCGTTATTTGATCCCGCATTAGAAATGACAAGTATTATTCCTGATATGGATTTTTCCAAGCCTGGAAAAGTAGACCCTAGTAAATTGCTTGAGATTATTAATGATTTTGGTCCAACTACAATGTTTGCATCACCCGCATTATTAGATAGATTTGGGCGGTATTTAGTTGAGAAGCAAATAAAGTTACCTAGTATAAAGCGCATTATTTCTGCTGGTGCATCCGTGCAACCAAAAATTATTTCCAGATTTAGAGATGTTATTCCTTCACTTTCCGATTTTTTTACACCTTACGGTGCGACAGAATCATTGCCTGTTAGCATAATTGATGGCAAATCCATATTGGAAAATTATCGTCATCTTACACAAAAAGGGCATGGTATTTGTGTAGGTAAAGTTGTAGACGAATTAGATGTCAAAATTATTCGTATTTTCGACTCATCAATTTCACAATGGACAGATGATTTACTAGTAAATGATGGAGAAATTGGAGAAATTGTAGTAAAAGGCTCTCAGGTGACAAAGAGCTATTATAATCTCCCTGAAGAAACTAACAATGCCAAAATTTATCTTAAAAATAATTCTGAATTTTATCATCGAATGGGTGATTTAGGTTATTTTGATTCTGAACATCATTTATGGTATTGCGGCCGCAAATCACAACGTGTCGTTACAAAAGATAAGCAATATTTCACTGAAAACTGTGAAGGCATATTTAATTCACATGAATGTGTATACCGATCTGGTTTAATAGGCATTTCTATAAAAGGGGAGAATCAACCTTTAATATGTATTGAACTTGAAAAAAATAACAATAAAGAACTTTTTAATATAAAAAATGAATTAAAAAAAATGGCCGATATGTTTCCACAAACAAGAGGTATAACTCGTTTTGTATTTTGCAAATTTTTACCTGTTGATATTCGGCATAATGCCAAGATTTTACGTGAGAAATTGACTTCACAAATTAGGGAGAAATACTTTTCATGAAAGTATTGGTAACTGGTGGTGGTGGATTCTTAGGATCCGCAATAGTCAAGCAATTACTCAAAAGAGGCGATCAACCTGTTGTAATAGGTCGTCGTGAATATTCACATTTAAAAAAATTAAATGTGCCTATTGTAGAGGGTGATATAACGGATTTTAATGCGCTACAGTACGCATCTAATGGAGTTGATGCGATTATTCACTCTGCGGCTCATGTAGGTGTTTGGGGTAAATATGAGACATTTTATAAAACCAATGTTGTTGGTACTCAAAATGTCATTCAATGCTGTTACAAAAATAAAATTAAATATCTTGTCTATACC
>JANWKO010000215.1 GCA_025451335.1 Gammaproteobacteria bacterium | reverse complement strand
GAGATTAGTTTTAATTATTCGGTATTCCCTGTTAACAAAATGAACAATGAGCAATTAGAACTCGAGTTTCTCAAGATGGCGCCCAACAATGTTTTTCCTGTCATTTTGGATCGAGAAGGACCAGATAATAAACCCGTCGTTATTTTTGAACCCGGTGCTATTTTAATGTACCTTGCTGAAAAAAGTGGTCAGCTTATCCCCAAAAATGGATCTGAGCGCCTGGAAGTACTGCAATGGCTTTTGTTTGAAAATTCTAAGATTGGCCCCACTTTAGGGAACACAAAACATTTCTTATATCATGCACCTGAAGAAGTTCCCTACGCTGTCAAACGTTTTAACAACGAAGCTAAACGCGTTTATTCTATTATTGAAAATCAATTGTCTGAAAATGAATTTTTAGCAGGCGATTATTCCATTGCTGATATTGCTACTTACCCATGGGTCAAAGAATTTGACCGCTATGGGATGACGGAAGATCAAATACCCAATGTGCGCCAGTGGCTGGACCGTATTAATGAACGCAAAGCAGTAAATAAAGGATTGGAGGTTTTAGTCGATTTGAAAGAAACCTGATTAAGATTGAATGAAAGCAAGATAATATGAGGATTGATCAAATATGAGCAATGAAGAGCGAATCGGATGTGGCTTAGCCGGTTTGCTTGCTCAGGCTATTCACTGGATTTTATCTTTTTCTCCACAGCCCCTAACACTCCTCGCAAAATATTCATTTCCATCTCATCTAATCTTGCCCTATTAAATAATCTTCTTAAACGAGTCATTAATTGGCGCGGAACATGAGGCTTTAAGAAATCAAGTTCGATTAATACGGTTTCTAAGTGGGCATAAAAGCTTTCCATTTCTTTTGTATTGGCAAATTGATAATCCCAGCTCTCCTTCAAACTATCTTCTTCGCTAGCGACACGTAATTCGTATGCAATAACTTGAACTGCTGCAGCCAAATTTAATGAACTGTATTCAGGATTACTTGGAATATGTATATGAAAATGACAACGGTGCAATTCTTCATTTGTTAATCCTGATTGCTCTCTACCAAACAAAATTGCAACATTATGCTGCGCAGATTCAGTCATTGCTTTAACAGCAAATTCTCGTGGCGACAACATCGGCCAAGGAATCTTGCGAGAACGCGCGCTAGTCCCAACAACCAAACCACAATCACCGATCGCCTCATCCAAGTTCGCTACAACTTTTGCATTTCCCAGAACATCAAGCGCGCCCGAAGCCATTTCATCGGCTTTTACATGTGGATACTGAAGCGGAGTGACCAAATAAAGCTCGGAAAGCCCCATCGTTTTCATGGCTCGCGCGGCAGAACCGATATTACCGGGATGTGATGTTTGTATTAAAACTGTACGGATAGAAGAAAACATAGATTGCAAGTATTACAATTTTGCAAAGATTTGCAACATATTTCTTAGAATCTATTGATCATTTTGTAAGTCGAAATAACAGTCAGACCTCATATTTATTGCTAATTGACCTGGCTTGT
This sequence comes from Gammaproteobacteria bacterium, assembly GCA_025451335.1. Classification (GTDB taxonomy): domain Bacteria; phylum Pseudomonadota; class Gammaproteobacteria; order DSM-16500; family DSM-16500; genus JAJPGW01. The sequence goes on along the minus strand of JANWKO010000215.1, from coordinate 24,475 downwards.
GTTATCGAAATAGGATACGAAAAAGAGGAACGACTATGTACTCTCAAAAAACTACGTCAGGCGATGTCAAAACTGAAATCAAATTCAGCATGGACGTCAACCCTATACCTTTTATTCCCAGACAAGTGGATCTGTCTCATCTAAAATCAAATGGCAAATTACTTGATGAAAATCAAATTAAAGACTTTACATTTGATCATCATGAGAAAAAAAATGCACGTTATAGCAAATCTGATTTATGTTATGAATATAGCATTTGCCAAATAGAAAATCGATATTTCGCGATTTACAAAGGGGAAACACAAGAAAAATTATTTGATCAAAAATTTATGCTCGGAAAAGGTGGATTTGGAAAAGTAAAATTACTTCAAGATTTAATAACCAAAAAATGGTATGCCTATAAAATTCAACCTGAGGATTCTGACTTTTCTATTGGTGAATCCGAGTATGAAAATTTGAAAATACTGGATGAAGGAATTGGTCATATCATTAGAAAATCACCTAGCCATCATGTGATACAGCATGAAATCGTTATGGAATTGGCTCCCGGCGTTGAATTATTCGAAATTTTAGCAGGTAGTAAGGAAGAAAAAAAACAGCCGCAGAAATTACCACAATCCAAATGGTTAGAACTTGCTATCGGCCTACTCGAAGCTGTCCAATTCATTCACTCTAAAAACTTGGTCCATTGCGACATCAAATTAGAAAATTTTGTCTGTGATCTTGTGTCGGGAAAAAATGCTTTAGTTGATCTCGCATTTGCTTGCTCACAGTATTTAAATAAATGTGATACCGCAAAAGGGACCCCGGGTTATCTTGCGCCAGAAGTGATTAATCATAATGAATTCTCTGTAAAGTCTGATATTTTTGCTTTAGGAAAATCATTAGGACTTCTCTTAAATTTAGTTGAAATTGCTGAAGATGGCGATTTTAAGTTAATCTCAGAAACAGATAAAAAATTTCATTTAAATAAAAAAATTCCAAATGAGGCTATCCGATTAAAAGTCTTAGCCTTTCTTCATGAAATGATAGCTTATAACAAAGAGCACAGACCCACTCTTACAGAATGCCTGAATAAATTTAAAGGATTTCATGCCCAATCAATAGCAAATGAAAACAGAAGCACAGGTCTTTTAGATATCGATGAATTTATTAAAAGTGATTATGCTAAACAAGAAGCTTTACTTGCGGCACTACAAGCATTTGATGAGGTCTGGCTAATCGATTCAAAAAAACAATACCAAGAATTAGATCTCATAAAAATTCGCAGAAAATGTGAAGAAAAAAATATTAATTTAGGCAATAAGATTTTCTCTCATTCTAGTGGCAGCCTCATTCCTTTGCTAAACGACTTACCTTCATTCAACGATGATCAAGAGACAGGTATAAAACGTACTTATTGTTTTGTGACCTGCATCCAGTTAACTAATCATATTGTAAAACTTCTCCAAGAAAATAGGATTTATAGTTTAATGGCTCGACCCTATGATCATTTTCACAATTACAAAGCAGAAATCGAAAGTTGTCAGTTGACTCAAGATGCTATTATTACTCGTAATAATGCGCTTATTGAAATTTTATTAAACGTTTTACAAAGTATTGAAAATGAAAACACGACCGATTCTTTTCTCACGAAAAAAAATAACAAACGTAGAGAAATTTTAACTGAAGCAATTAAATTTTTTAAAAAATACAGCTTCGAAACCAACGAAGAAACATTTGATAAATGGATTAAAGTTATAAAAGAGATTCTACCTGAACCAAACATGATGGCATTTTTTACGCAACCCAAGCCGTCGGAGCGGCGAGCGCACTCAGACCTCTCTTTTGATCATAAAATAGACAGTGATGCAGGGAGCATGAAGCTGACCTAAACATAGCTTTGACCCCCTCGCTTACCTCTGGTATGCTAGCTCACCCAATTTTTTTAGTTCTTAAAACAATATGAGAGATCCTATAGTAAACATTGCTGTTCAAGCAGCTCGCGCGGCGGGTTCGATTATTATGCGCGCGGTTGACCGTCTTGATACGATTAAAGTCATGGAAAAAGCTCCTAATGATTTTGTGACTGATATTGATCAAATTGTTGAGCGTGAAATAATCAGCATTATCCGAAAAGCCCATCCAAATCACGGAATACTAGGGGAGGAGACTGGGGAAACAGCAGGAAATGATTATCTTTGGATCATTGATCCAATCGATGGCACACGCAATTTTATGCATGGTTTTCCACATTTTGCAGTATCAATTGCAGTAAGCCACAAAGGAACGATTCAACATGGGGTCATTTATGATCCTGTACGTCAAGAATTATTCACGGCAAGCCGTGGTAAAGGTGCACAGCTTAATGATCATCGCATCCGGGTCAGCAAACACTCTAAAATGGAAGAATCTCTTTTAGGTACAGGATTCCCTTATCGTCATTCTGAAGTGCATCAAAAAGCCTATGTAGCAAGCCTACAGGCTCTCATCCCTCAATGCGGTGATATTCGCCGTGCTGGTTCCGCAACTCTCGATTTGGCTTATATTGCTTGTGGGCGTCTAGATGGATTTTGGGAGTTAGGATTAAAGCTTTGGGATATCGCGGCTGGAACCTTAATGATCAAAGAAGCAGGGGGTATTGTTTGTGATAATAAAGGTGGCGAAGATTATTTAAAAACTGGACATATTGTCACAGGAAATCCAAAAATTATAAAACTATTATTAAAAACTTTACGTCCTTATTTGGTAGATCTTTCCTGATAAGAATCATGCACGTAATAACTCCTACAACTAGCACCCAGATAACATGTTCCTAAGCTTGTGTCTGAACTTGCATACAATGTGGCGGCCTCTTCTGCTCCCAAGGGTGCGCCTCTTCTAATTGTTTAGCCAATTGTAATAACATAGAATCTTGATTAATCTTGGCTGCAAATTGAATACCGATCGGCATACCGTTTTTGTCCCAATAAAGTGGAACTGACATGGCAGGTTGACCACCAATATTATATAACCCAGTGAATGCCATATATGAAAAATTCTTTTCTGAAGCTTGTTGTATATATTTTTGCAATTTAGGCCCAAAGGGAACATACCGTAAAATTTTTAAAAGAATCTCTTCTTTTAAATGAGATTTAAATTCACCCACTTTTGGAGCGGGAAATGGCATTGTAGGCGTCAAAATTACATCAAAATTTTCTAAAAACTCCGCTAATTGCCGACCAGCTTGGTCTAAAGTATATACAGCCCATGAATAACTAGAAGCACTTAATTTATCTCCAACATGGCAAAGCCATGCAGTAACGCTTTCTAATTGATGTGCTTTTGGTTTTGTTCCTATTTGTTGAATTAAACCTTTCAAACCTGCGGAATTTTCCGCAATCATGATATTCAAAACAGCAAAAGCCACATCTCGATCAACTTCAAAAGATACCGGTTCTACATGGTGTCCCAATTGTTCACAAAGCTTTGCTGCTTTTTTTAGCGCTGCAGCATATTCTGGATCTAGGGTAGCGGAAAAAAAAGGATGATCAATTAAAGCAATACGTAACTTCGGTAAAGGTTGTTCTAATTGTTCCAAAAAAGAGCACTTTGGCTTGGGTAATGAGATTGGCGATCCGATTTCATATCCAGCCAATACATCCAACATAGCCGCACTATCACGTACCGAACGACTAAGAGCGTGTTCCACTACCATCCCCAGCCAAACCCGCATAAATACCGGCCCTGTCGGTGTCCGACCCCGACTCGGTTTGAATCCTAATACGCCAGAATACGAAGCAGGAATTCGCAATGATCCTCCCCCATCTCCCCCATGCGCGATTGGAACCATGCGAGCTGCAACTGCTGCCGCTGCGCCTCCACTTGAACCTCCCGAGCTACGCTCCAAATCCCAGGGATTACGAGTAGGTCCAAATAAATCGGGTTCCGTTACAGGACTCAATCCAAATTCTGGTACATTAGTTTTACCTAAAATCACCATTCCAGATTTCTTGAGTCTTTTCACGAGTTCGCTATCGAATTTCGAAACCCATTTATTTTGATAAGCATAAGCGCTACCAAAACTCATTGGAGCACCTTCGTATTCTGCTAATAAATCTTTCAGCAAAGTAGGTACACCATAAAATAAACCATTGGACGGATTATTTTTCAATGAAACTCGTGCTTGATCATACATTTTATGAATCACAGCATTTAATCGAGGATTGAAAAATTCAATTCGTTCTATTGCTGCTTCTAAAACTTCGTTAGGAGAAATAACACCCGATTTGATAATATTTGCGAGTCCAAGTCCATCGAAGGATTCATACTCTGGAAAGGTCAACGACATATTTTTAACTAATCCTTGTTGTTTTTATTTTAGATTTAACCCGGATATTTCATCATGAAGCGTCGCGAGAGCGAAAAATAGAGCAAATGAACAAGGCGCGCATTTGCTCTATTTTCGCTTGGAGTAGCTTCATGATGAAGATCCGCGTTAAGGTCTGTTATCTAAAACTTCTTTTGGAACAGGTAATAAGTGTTGGCGTGTTAATCCTAACGCCAATGATAATGAACCTGCTACATATATAGAAGAATATGTTCCTACTACAATACCAATGATTAACGCAAGAGCGAACCCATGTAGCATACTTCCGCCTAAGAAAAATAAAGCTAGTACTACAATTAAGGTGAGCGCAGAAGTCATAATAGTTCGAGATAAAGTTTGATTAATCGATTGATTCATAACATCAACAGGGGATGATTTACGTAATTTACGAAAATTTTCTCGAACTCGATCGAAAATAACAATCGTATCGTTAAGTGAGTAGCCAATTACCGTCAGAACAGCTGCAAGCGCAATTAAATTAAATTCGTAATGAAAAAAGGAAAAAACACCTAGAATTAAAATAGGGTCATGAATTAAAGCAACAGTTGAGCCAATAGCAAAGCGAAACTCAAAGCGAAGCCCTATATAAAGCATAGTACCAAGCAGAGCAATGACAATAGCAAGCGCTCCTTTTGTCGCTAATTCTTGCCCCACTTGCGGACCGATATAATCAACCTGTTCGACTTTGGCATTAGGAAGAGCTTGAGTTACTTGCTGTACGACAGCATCTTTATTAAGTTCCTTGTCGCCTTTTTTTGCCGAAATGGTCACTAAAACATCTTTGGATGTTCCATAACTAATTACCACAGCTTCTTTAAATCCACTTTTTTCCAAATTATCTCGGATCTGATTAAGATTGGCTTCTTGAGGAAAACTTAATTGAACTTGTGTTCCGCCTGTAAAATCCAATCCCCAGTTTAACCCGTTGACCGCTAAAGAAATAATAGACAAAAGAAATAAAATCGTTGATAGCAAAGCAGCCCATCGACGTTGAGCCATGAAATCAATTTGTGTATTGTGTTTAAAAAATTCCATGTGTTTTTACCCTCAAACGATTAAATTCCGATGGATATACTTTTCACAGGTTTTGCGCCATATAACCAATTGACGATAGCCCGAGTACCAATAATTGCTGTGAACATAGATGTAAATAAACCGATCGTCAACGTTACAGCAAAGTTTTTCACTGTGCCTGATCCTAAACTAAATAAGACTATAGCTACGATTAAAGTGGTAACGTTGGCATCCACGATTGTCATCAAAGCACGTTCATAACCAGCATGTATACTTGCTTGAATACCTGCGCCATTACGTAATTCTTCACGAATGCGTTCAAATATTAAAACGTTAGCATCGACTGCCATACCAACTGTTAATACGATACCAGCAATACCTGGCAAAGTAAGTGTTGCGCCCAACAAGGATAATAATGCAACAATAAGAACTAAATTCATTCCAAGAGCTAAATCTGCTATTAGTCCCATCCCTCGATAATAAAGAGCCATAAAAATAACAACAAGGATGAAGCCGACTTCTACCGATGTCACACCCTTATGAATATTTTGTTTACCCAAACTTGGACCAACTTCACGTTCTTCAATAATGGTGACCGGAGCAGCCAAAGCACCAGCCCGTAACAATAAAGCCAACATACGGGATTCTTCTTGACTAGACATTCCATTAACTTGAAAACTATTACCTAACGCACTTTGAATTGTAGCTACGCTAATAACACGACGTTCCGTTTGGTATTCAATGGTTTTTTTCCCATTAACGATTTTTGGCGTTGATTTCACTTCCACATAAACCACAGCCATGGGTTTACCAATATTCTCAGCGGTTGTCTTTGTAAACAAACTTTCTCCGCCACCTCCTAACCGAACATTCACGGAAGGTCTACCATCTTCTCCAAAACCTGAGCTCGCGCTGGTAATGGAAGAGCCGCGCAATATAACCTGATTTTTTAATAAAACAGGTTGACCATGGTAATCATATAACTTTGTATCGGCTGGAGCTAACCCACCTACTGCGTTACGAGCATCGTGTTCTGTATCCACCAAATGAAACTCTAAAGTCGCCGTTTTTCCTAAGATATTTTTTGCTTGAGCCGTGTCTTGAATACCAGGCAAATCAATAACAACTCGTGATGCACCTTGCTGTTGCACAACAGCTTCGGTTACACCTAATTCGTTAACACGATTACGCAAGGTATTCATTTCTTGTTCTAGAGTATCTTGACGAATTTGCTGAATAGCAATTGGTGACAATTCGCCTTGCAAATCTAAATGTCCACCACTGGTTTTTTTCGTCCAAGTAAATTCGTTAAAATGTGAATTGACATAACTATATGCATTATCCAAGGCATCTTCATTACGAAATTGTAATAAGATTCCGCCTTCACCTTGACGCATTATTCCTGAATAACGAATACGTTCTGTACGAAGGGATTGCGCTATTCCATTTAAATCACCTTCAATGCGTTGTTTGATAACTGAATCCACATCGACTTGCATTAAAAGATGTACCCCACCGCGCAAGTCCAAGCCTAACTTCATTGGCATAGCGTTTAAGGACTTTAACCAATTAGGTGTCGTAGGTGCTAAATTAAGTGCAACGAGATACTCATCGCCTAATGCAGATTGAATAATATCTTTTGCCTTCAATTGTTCATCAGTGGAGTTAAAACGTACTAATAAATTTCGTTCTTCTTGTTGCAAATCTTTATAGTTAACATGAGCATTTTGTAATGCATTTTTAATTGTATTTATAGTCGTTTCATTAACAGGTATTGTCGCATTACTACCAGAGACTTGCACAGCCGGAATATCGCCGTATAAGTTGGGTGCTGCATATAAAAAGCCAATCAAAATGACGATAATAACTAATACATTCTTCCACCAGGGATAGCGATTTAATACCATGTTATTTTTCCATGCGAATTATGAACAAACCCTAAATTGATTTCAAAGTTCCCTTTGGTAAAGCACTGACAATGGATGATTTTTGCAAAGTTATTTCAACATTGTCGGTCAAAGCTAACACAACATAAGTATCGGTGACTTTATTAATTTTACCCAGGATGCCGCCAGCCGTGACGACTTCGTCGCCTTTAGTAAGTGAACCGAGCAAATCGCGATGCTCTTTCGCGCGTTTGCTCTGTGGACGCCACATCACAAAGTACATAAATAAAACAAAAACAGCTAACATAATCATCAGCGATAACCCACCACCTTGTTGAGGCGCAGCGGCTGCTGCCGGTGCATCAGCATAAGCATTGGTGATTAAAAAATTAGTAATAGTATTCAGAATTTCCATAACCGTGCCCTCTATTTTCGCCAATAAAGCTGCCTAATTTACCCTGTTCTAGCCGTTTACGCAATTACAACCGAAATCACAACTGCCAATGATTAGTGCATTATTGGAGAAATTATTTGGGAAAGCCAGTAGATCAGGGGTGTACCAGGCTTTCCGAAATTTAACTCTCAAACAGTGTGCTCATTTAGTTATCCACATGGCATCACCATAACTAAAAAATCGATATTTTTCCGCTATGGCTTCTTGATAGGCTCTCATCATGTTTTCATAGCCTACAAAAGCGGCAACAAGCATTAATAATGTCGATTCAGGAAGGTGAAAATTGGTCAATAAAATATCTACGCAATTGAATTTAAACCCTGGATAAATAAATATATCTGTCTCACCTTGATAAGGTTTAATTTCCCCTTCTCGACTGGCTGTTTCCATACTACGCGCACTAGTCGTACCCACAGCAATCACCCTTCCCCCACGTGCTTTTGTCTTTCTAATCTGCTCACATAACTCAATTGAAATATTTAAATTTTCCGCATGCATACGATGCTGTTTAATATCATCAACACGCACTGGCGCAAACGTTCCCGCACCGACATGTAAAGTAAGAAAACCTATCTCTATGTCCTTTTGCTGTATGTTATTGAGCAATTCTGTATCAAAGTGCAATCCTGCTGTTGGAGCAGCAACGGACCCTTTATGAGCAGCATAAATTGTTTGATAACGCTCCTTATCTTGTTCTTCTGCTTCTCGCCCAAAATAAGGCGGAATCGGAATATGACCGATACTCTCAATCACTTCTAATACCGGACGTGAATCTAAGCAAATTAATTCGAATAATTCATGCTGTCGTTTTAAAACTTCAAATCGAACACCATTTGCGAATAATAATAAACTTTGTGGCCGAGGGGATTTACTTGCACGGACATGAGCTAATACGCGATGATCATCTAGGATACGCTCCACTAAAACCTCAATGCGGCCACCTGTTTCTTTTTTCCCTAATAAACGCGCTGGAATCACTTTAGTATTATTAAATACTAATAAATCGTTAGGATTGATATAAGAAATAATATCACTAAATTGACGATGGAGAAGCGACCCAGATTTACCATCTAAACATAACAATCTACTCGCACTACGTTTTTCTAACGGGTAACGTGCAATGAGTTCTAACGGTAATTCAAAATTAAAATCACTTAAACGCATTTGTAAGCAATTTCCTAAGAGTTTTTCAGATTTGGCTGATATCATATTTTTCATTTTCTAAATAAAATAATTGTGGCGAGCCTCTACGCCATTAGTTCGCTAAAATCATTAATACAAGGAATGTAGTAATGAGCCACAGCAATGATCCATACTTAGAACCTACTATGATAGACATTATCGAATATCGCGAACAAAAAGCTCGACTACTTTTGCAAAATCAAACTCGTCCAGAAGATTTAGGCAACGCGATTCAAAACTTGATACAACGTTTACGCGAAGGCACTGATACTCCCAATGGTCCGATTGATCAGGAAGTTAAATGCTAATTTCCTAAATCCAACATTAGAACCCCTGCGAGAATGCAGCATGGTTCAAAAGACCGAATCATATGATAGCACAAAATCACAACTCTTTCATACAAGGTGCTGTTTTAAAATCCATTACAATTGGAGTACTAGGCAACTGAAATTCGGCACATATCAATCAAACCACTCGGCAACAATCCTAGAATCAATGCAGCTATTCCATTCACTGAGATAGCAGCGAGCACACCTGGGCTCATCGAAATTTTTGCTCCTGCTACACTGCTTTTGGGTTCTTCAAAATACATATACATAACGACCCGCAAATAATAATACGCTCCAATAATGGCAAATAATAACGCAAGTGCAGCTAGCCAAACAAAATGCGCCTCAACAAGCGCCTCTAACAAACCCAATTTAGCAAAAAATCCAACGGTTGGTGGAACTCCCGCCATGGAAAACATTAGCAATAACATCATAAATGCGAGCCAGGGATTACGTGTGTTCAAGCCACGATAATCATCTAATTTATCCAATTCAATTTCTTTGTTACTCAAGATGGCAATAATGGCAAAAGCACCTGCCGCGACAATGACATAAGTCGCGATATAAAACATCGCCGCTGAATAGCCTTGAGATGAGTGTGGACCCGCTAAAATACCCAAAAGCGTATAACCAATATGCGCAATAGACGAATAAGCCAACATACGCTTAATATTGGTTTGCGCAATTGCCATGACATTTCCAGCAAACATAGAAAGAATAGAGACGGCAATTAATACTTGTTGCCAAGAAACGGTGAGCGTGGGCATGGCTTCAACAAGGATACGCATTGTTATCGCAAAAGCAGCAATCTTAGGCGCACTAGAAATAAATAGTGTCACCGATGTCGGCGCGCCTTGATATACATCCGGTACCCACATATGGAAAGGAACAGCTCCAAATTTAAAAATAATTCCAGCTAAAATAAAGACTAAAGCCAACACCATAACGAGTTGTTGTTGATTCATTGCTTGTTGCATTAAATTAGAAATTCCCAAAATTTCGATAGAACCTGTTACTCCGTAAAGCAATGAAATACCATATAACAATAACCCCGTAGCTAAAGCACCCATAACAAAATACTTCATCGAAGCTTCCGTTGAGGCGCGAGAGGTTTTCCACATAGCAATCATGGTATATAAAGGTAAAGTATTTAATTCTAGACCTAAAAATATTGTCAAAAAACTATAAGCTGAAGCCATGACCTGCATGCCTAACACAGCAAATAACCCCATAATAAAATATTCGCCGCTAGCAATATTTCGATCTTTGATATAATTACGTGCATAAATAAAAGCAAAGAAACTTACCGTAAAAACAAAGAGTTTTGTTAAAACTGCCAGTTTATCCAACACATAATTGCCGCTAAATGTCACGATAGGACTTGGATATTCTCGATATTGTGTCAATGTAATCAAAAATGCGATAACTAAAGTTGATTGCACTAAAATATAGGTCACAATACGATGACGTTCTTTTAAAAAAACATCCACCAACAAAATAATACAAGCCATACTCAGAACAAACATTTCCGGAATAGCTACTGAAAATATCGGCATGATGAATTGATTCATTTCACCTCTCCCATCGCCGCCGGCAAACTTTGATCTAATAAATGACCCACCGTGGCATGTAATACATTTAACACTGGCTCAGGATAAAGCCCAAGAAAAAAGACACCCGCTGCGAGTAAAATATAGTTCGTAATTTCAATCCAATTAATATCTTGCATGACTTCTACATGTTCGCTTTTAACAGGACCAAAAAATACGCGTTTATACATCCATAACGTATAAGAAGCCGCTAATATCAGCGTGCTTGATGCAATAAAAGCAATCCAAAAATGTGCTTGGAATGCGCTCATAATTACCATGAATTCACCTACAAATCCTGCTGTGCCTGGCAAACCAACATTAGACATGGCAAATAACATAAAGAATGCTGCAAATATTGGCATGCGATTTGCTAAGCCACCATAATCTTTTATCAAACGACTATGATTAAAATAACGATCCGCCATAATACCCACGCCTAAGAACATTGCACCTGAACCAAAAGCATGAGAAATCATTTGAATCACTGCACCTTCTAAACTCATGTAAGCATCTCTATATGTTCCAGTATGGCGTATAATCTCATACACCATAAAGCAACCCAAAGTCGCAAAACCCATGTGTGCGATAGAAGAATAAGCAATTAATTTCTTCATATCGGTTTGTACAATAGCAATTAAACCAATATACACAATAGCTATTAATGATAATAAAACCATAATCCATGCTAATTCAGCACTCGCTTCAGGAACAATTGGCATAGTAAAACGTAAAAAACCATAAATCCCTAACTTTAGCATTAAGGCAGCCAGCACAACTGAACCGCCTGATGGCGCTTCGGTATGAGCATCGGGCAACCAGGTATGGACAGGGAACATTGGGACTTTGACAGCAAAAGCTAAAAAGAAGGCAAAAAATAAGAACTTTTGAATATGTAAATCTAACTTTAACCCATAAAATTTTTGAATCTCAAAGACTGTTGTTTGGTTGTATAAATATAACAACGCGATTAACATCAAAATCGAACCTAAAAAGGTATACAAGAAAAACTTGATAGAAGCATAGGATCGATTAGTGCTGCCCCACATACCAATGCTCAAATACATTGGAATCAACATGCCTTCCCAAAATACGTAAAATAAAATTGCATCTGTCGCTGCGAATACACCTATCATCATTCCTTGCATGATTAAGAAAGCTGCCATGTTTTGAGACACTTTAATTTTGATGGCATTACAGCCTGCTAAAATAACCAATAAGCCGGTAAAATTAGTCAAAATAATCATGGCCAGTGAAATACCATCGACTCCCAGTGCATAATGAATTTGATAGGCTGGAACCCACAAATGATCTTCACGAAATTGCATGGCATAACTGCTGGAATCAAAGCCTAGATAGAGAGGAATACATAATAATAAATTCGCAATCGCCACAAGACACGAGATCACTCGAGCAATATTGGCATTTTTATCACCACCCGTCATTAACGCCAATACTGCGCCGACAACAGGTAGCCAGATTAAAATACTCAGTAGAGAATGCATAAAAAAATCCTAAAACAAAAGCCAACCCATAATTACCACAATTCCGATAATCATCACCAAAGTGTAGTCATAAATATATCCGGTTTGCATACGTCGCGAGACATTAGCAAACCAACGAATAAATTTTCCGGATCCATTTACAAAAAAGCCATCAATAAACTTCAAGTCAGTGACTTGATAGAAAAAATTACCTAATTTACGCGCACCATGCACTAAGACAATTTGATTAAAATCATCGAATCCATACTTCAATTCGATAATTCGGTAAAGAGCCGCGAACCGCTGCTTCAAAAATTCCGCTAAGGCTGGAAATCGCAGATTAAAAATCCATGCAGTAAAAATACCGGCTAAAGCCAACCAAAATGTAAAAGAATGTCCTGCTTCTAACGCCATCCTTTGCGCGCCTTCAACTGTTTGTGCCATAGTAAATAACACATTATGCGGCCCAGCGACAAAAATACTATTGCCCAATAAATTATTTTGCGCATATAAAATAGGGCCTATCAATATGCCGCCTGCAATAATGCTAGGCACGGCAAGAGCGATCAAAGGAATTAAAACAACCCAGGGCGACTCATGCACATGTCTTTGCATATGCTCGTCCATTCTGGTTTTGCCATGGAATGTTAAAAATAACGCTCGAAAAATATAAAGTGGCGTAATAAAAGCACCCACCGCTACACAAAAATAAGCAAATCCTGCACCAGGAGTTGTCGATAAGTGCACCGCTTCAATAATAGCATCTTTTGAATAAAAACCCGAAAAAGGGGGAATGGCTGACAAAGCCAACGCACCGATCACAAATGTCAAATAAGTAATAGGCATATAAGGAGCTAAACCACCCATTTTTCGCATATCTTGTTCGTGATGCATTGCGATAATGACTGAACCCGCACACAAAAATAATAAAGCTTTAAAAAATGCATGAGTAATCAAATGAAATATTGCCGCATTGTATGCTGAAGCGCCTAATGCGACTGCCATATACCCTAATTGTGACAAAGTCGAATAAGCAATCACACGTTTAATATCTTGATGAAATACAGCTAAGATCCCCATGAATAAACAGGTGATTGCACCAAGCGTTAAAACCAAGCTCAAAGAAGCGGGAGATAACTCAAAAAGCGGCGACATGCGCGCCACCATATATATTCCTGCTGTTACCATGGTAGCCGCATGAATGAGGGCAGAAATAGGAGTCGGACCTTCCATCGATTCAGGTAACCAAACATGCAATGGAACTTGCGCCGATTTACCCATCGCACCAATAAATAATAAAACGCAAATCACAGTAATGATGGAAACAGGAACACCGGGAAAAAGCATCATGGTTTTATTAGCTACGCTGTTGGCTTGAGCAAAGACTTCACCATAATTCAATGTGCCGAAATACAGTAATACACCAGCTAACGCTAGCAAAAATCCCATATCACCAACTCGATTGGCAAGAAATGCTTTCAAACTACCAAAAACGGCTGCTTCACGTTTAAACCAAAATCCGATTAATAAATAAGAAACTAAACCAACGCCTTCCCATCCAAAAAACAATAATAAAAAGTTATTTGCCAACACTAAAACAAGCATGGAAAACGTAAACAAAGAAACATAGGAAAAGAATCGCTGATAACCAGGATCATCTGCCATATATCCAATCGTATAAATATGCACCATGAAAGATACAAATAAAACGACACAAGTCATCATTGCACTCAGCCGATCAATCAATAAAGCTACATTAAATTGATACGCGCCTGATTTCACCCAACCGTAAAGTACTCCTTCCACAGTAGGATGACCTTTTAAAAGTATGACTTCTGCTACATAACATGACAAGAAAAAAGCTATCCCCACTAAAGACACCGTGATCCAATGCGTCGCGCTTTTACCTATTACCTTGCCCAGCAATCCGGCAATCAACGAACCGACTAAAGGTAGCAGAATAATTACGACTGCAATTTGTAATAAATAATTCTCCACGTGTTAGCCCTTTAATGTATCCAATTTTTGAACTTCAATAGTGTCAACTTTTCGGTATAACACCACCATAATCGCTAATCCAATTGCTGCTTCAGCCGCAGCAACTGTTAAAATAAAAAATACAAAAACTTGGCCTGTGTTATTGCCAAGAAAATGTGAAAAAGCAATAAAGTTTGTATTCACTGCTAATAACATAAGTTCGATAGACATTAACAATGAGATAATATTTTTACGATTAACAATCATACCAGCTATGCCAAGACCAAACAAAATAGCTGCCACAATGAGAAATTCGGACAATGAAATCATGTTGTTTTTTTCTCCGAAGGTATATTGACGAGTTGAACATAATCGTCTCGTTTCACTGCAACCTGTTTCGCAACATCTTGGACTTTACGATTTTTAGGAGGACGATGCGTTAAACAAATCGCTGCTACAATCGCAGTCAATAATAACATCCCTGCCACTTCAAATGGATAAGCATAATTTGTATAAATGACTGAACCTAGATCAGCGGTATTACTGTAATTTGCCAAATGTGGCGCAGGAACGGGTACTTGTGTAAGACCAAAACGCTCAGGCCCCACTACCATCACAGTTAATCCAATAACAATAAATAGAATGAGTGCCGCAAAAGGTAAAAGCCTTACAAATCCTTCTTTTCTCGGTTCCAAATCCAAATTCAACATCATCACAACAAACAAAAACAAAGTCATAACTGCACCGACATACACAAGCACTAAAATCAACGCGAGAAATTCTGCATTCAGTAAAATCCAAACGCCGGCCATAGCGAAAAATGCAAAAACGAGAAATAACACACTGTGCACAGAATTTTTCGCCACAACAACCATCACACCAGCTACTATCGCTGCTATGGAGAATATGTAAAATAAAATGTGCAACTCTGTCATAAATAACCTCTACCGTATTCTATCGATACCGCGCATCTTCAGTGCGATCAGCCGCAATCAAAGGTTCATATTTATCACCAATCGCGAGTAATTTTTCTTTTGTCAAAATATTTTCACCACGATTTTCAACATGATAATCTGCGAAACTCGTTAATACGATAGAATCTACTGGACAGGATTCTTCACAGAAACCACAATAAACGCATTTAAATAAATCAACTTCATATAATGTTGTACGACGCGAACCATCAATGCGTGGCTCTGCTTCAATCGTAATAGCCAATGCCGGACAAACTGCTTCGCACAACTTACAAGCAATACATCGTTCTTCGCCATTTGGATATCGACGCAACGCATGGATTCCTCGAAAACGGGGTGAAGTAGGCGTTTTTTCTTCTGGATATTGAATAGTGACTTTATTTCGAAAAAAATAGCGACCTGTCAGTTGTAAACCAACTAACAAATCCCAGAGAGAAAACGTTTTAATGTAATTAATAAGGCGTTTCATTCTTTATCCTATCAAGTAAACCAAGGACCAATGTGGAACTGGACTGCCAACCCCAACACCACAATCCAAACTATCGTCACGGGAATTAAAAATTTCCACCCCAACCGCATAATTTGATCATAACGATAGCGAGGAAAAGTTGCTCTAATCCATAAATAACAAAATATGAAAAAACTCATTTTCATGAGCAACCAAACAATACCAGGCACCCAAGCAAATACATTTTCAAGATAAGGTATTCCTTGAAATGGGGACAGCCAACCTCCAACAAATAAAATCGATGCAAGTATAGAAATCAACACCATATTGGTATATTCGGCTAAGAAAAATAACGCAAATACCGTGCCCGAATATTCCACATGAAATCCAGCAACAATTTCCGACTCCCCTTCAGCCATATCAAAAGGTAAGCGATTCGTTTCTGCAATACCACAAATCCAATAAACAAGAAATAAAGGGAATAGTGGTAACCAATACCAATGCCAAAAACCACCATTTTGCGCATGAATAATGGATTGAAAATTCAAAGATCCTGCAGCCATCATGACTCCGACTAAAGCAAAGCCCATACCAATTTCATAAGAAATGGATTGTGCAGCTGCACGTAAAGCGCCGAACATGGCATATTTTGAATTAGAAGCCCATCCAGCAATTAAAATGCCATAAACACCTAATGATGAGAGTGCAAATATATATAACACCCCTGCGTTAATATTGGCTAACACTGCCGTCTTGTCGAATGGAATAGCCGCCCACGCCGCAAATGCCGTACCCAAACTAATCATGGGCGCAATAACAAAGAGGAAACGATTCGATGCTGTAGGAATGATTACTTCTTTATTCAATAGCTTGAGGACATCTGCTATGGGTTGTCCTAAACCGAATGGACCCACGCGATTAGGACCAATTCTACATTGCATATAACCAACCACTTTACGTTCAAGTAAAGTTAAATACGCGACGATAAGTAATAAAATAACAACGATTACAATAATCTTTGCGAGAATACCACCTATAAGTAATAATTCTGCCATTGCGCTACGCCTTCTGAATCTCAATCAAACCAAATAATTCACTTAAGCCACTCGTCGATGGAATTCCACCCGCAATCAATACAGCTTCTTCTGGAATTCGGTGATCAAAAATGACTGGCAACCGTGCACGACTATCCTGCTGTTTAACAATAACCGGTTCTGTTTCTTTGATATTTAAGCGTTCAGCTAACTTTGGATGCATATGTAAAGAAGCAAGATTTCCATCGGTGATAGTTTGCGTAGCTTGTAGTGCTTTAGCGCGACGAACTAAGCAGTCTCCCGAATAACTTGGAATTTCTCCAATGCGACTTAAACTATTTTCAGACATATCTGTATGAGTTGGAATCTTTGGTTCAGTCCAACTTCCATCTTTTGCAGACATAACATTAGAAAAATCAGCATAATGACTTTTTACTTCATCACGTATTTCATCTGAAGATTTATATTCAAATCCTTCCATTTCAAGAAAATTACCTAATACACGCAATACTTTCCAACCAGGTCTCGCATCGCCAAATGGATTTGCCATGCCTTTAAAACTTTGCCATCTACCTTCAGCATTGACAAAGGTTCCTGATGTTTCAGTAAATGCTGAAATGGGTAATAACACATTTGCATATTGCTCGAGAACTGAGTTTTTAAACATCGTCAAGCTCACTACAAATTCCGCTTGATCTAATGCATTGACCGAAGCAACAGGATTAGCACAATCTAAATCGGGTTCAACGTTTAACAAAAGATAACCTTTACGAGGATTTTCCCAGCATTCTTTTGCATTAAGACCTAGCGTTCCTGTCGATGGATTAGGAACACGATGTGGAACAGCACCTGCTAACCAAGCACCCGCGGCATTAGCACCTTCTGTCAAAAATCCTAATGTCGCACCCGTTTGCTGCGCTATAAATGCAGCCAAAGCACGAATTCTAGACGCTTCCGGATGATTAAATGCTTGCGCACCTAATAAAACACAGGCTTTCTTACCATTTCGTAATAAAGAAACTATTTTGTTGGTAACAGATTCTTGGTCAGAATCTTTTTTCAAAGCATTGGCAATATTTGCTAACGTTTGTACAAAATGATGTGGCGCAACAATTTCTTTAGCTGCAATTTTAAAATGGAATGAGTAATCCAACATATTTACAGCCATGACATGCGCACCTTTCAGCGATGCTTTACGAACTCGCAAGGACGCCATGGGTTGTTCTTTTTGCAAATTCGAACCAAGTAATAAAATAGCATCACATTCATCTAAATCAGCAAGCGGCATATTCAAACCTGGAAAAGAAGGCATGTTATCTTGATCACTAAAATCGACTTGACGTAAACGGTGATCGATATTGGAACTGCCTAAATGACGCATGATTTTTTGCAATAAATAAAATTCTTCCAACGTGGAATTAGGGGAAGCTAGCGCTGCTAATTGTTCAGCACCATGGGATTTTAAAACTTGCTGTAATCCTTGAATGGTGAAATCCAAAGCTGTTTGCCAATCCGTTTCTTCCCAACTTTCACCTCGCCGGATTAGAGGTTTTTCCAAGCGATCAGCATGATAGAGACCTTCGTAACTGTATCGATCACGATCAGAAAGCCAATTTTGATTAATGGCAACATTTTCACGTGGGACTGCGCGCATGACTTTGCCCCAACGGGTATGCACATTTATATTGGAACCCAAACAATCATGCGGTGCAATGCTGGGATTTTGAATTAATTCCCAAGCTCTAGCTGTAAACCGGAAAGGTTTAGATGTCAAAGCACCAACTGGACAAAGATCAATGATATTACCAGACACTTCCGAGCGCATCGCATGTGGCACATAAGTGGTGATTTCCATATCTTCACCGCGACCTGTCGCACCCAGTTCACGAAACCCTGCGATTTCTTCACCGAAACGAACACAGCGAGTACACTGAATACAACGTGTCATATCTGTTTGAATCAAAGGACCAATATCTTGATCCTTAACGGAACGTTTACCCTCACAATAATAGGATTCAGCTGAACCATATCCCATGCTTAAGTCTTGCAATTCACATTCACCACCTTGATCGCATATAGGACAATCTAAAGGATGATTAATTAACAAGAACTCCATCACAGCTCTTTGCGCTGCAATAGCTTTTGGTGAACGGGTAAAAACTTTCATGCCTGGCATCACAGGGGTGGCACAAGCAGGCAGTGGCTTGGGTGATTTTTCCACTTCAACCAAGCACATACGACAATTCGCTGCTACCGATAATTGTTTATGGTAACAAAAGCGAGGAATATAAATACCAGCCTCATCCGCAACCTGAATCACCATAGCATTGGGATTGGCTTGTAGTTTTTTACCATCTATTTCAATTTCGATGTCTGTCATTCAACACCTTTCATACCATACACTTTTTATGCTCAACATGATAAATAAATTCTTCATAAAAATGCTTGAGCATCCCACCGACTGGCCAAGCAGCGGCTTCACCGAAAGCACAAATCGTACGGCCTTCGATATTCTTTGCAGCGCGACGTAATTGATCAATATCGTTCAGCGTCGCTTCTCCGTGTTCAATACGATGCACCATACGGTATAACCATCCTGTTCCTTCGCGACATGGCGTACATTGTCCACAGGATTCTTCCATATAAAAATGAGAAATACGTTGTAACATGCGTACCATACATACGGTTTCATCCATTACAATCACTGCACCAGAACCTAAACCCGAGCCTGCTTTTTGCAATGAATCAAAATCCATTGTGATGTTCATCATAACATCTGCAGGTAAAATCGGCATTGAAGAACCACCAGGAATCACCGCTTTTAATTTATGTCCATTGCGAACTCCTCCAGCCATTTCAAGTAAATCTTTGAAAGGTGTTCCGAGAGGAATTTCAAAATTTCCAGGTTTATTCACGTGACCTGTTACAGAAAAAATCTTTGTTCCACCGTTATTGGGTTTACCTAAATTCAAAAACCAATCTGCACCATTTTGTAAAATAACGGGCACCGATGCATACGTTTCAACATTATTAATTGTAGTAGGTTTATTATAAAGTCCACGCACAGCAGGAAACGGAGGCTTAAACCGTGGCATACCTTTCTTACCTTCTAGCGATTCCATGAGTGCTGTTTCTTCACCACAGATATACGCGCCCGCACCCAAATGACTAAAAAGATCAAAATCAAATCCCGAACCTAAAATATTTTTACCAAGATAACCAGCGCTACGGGCTTCGTTTAAAGCTTCTTCAAACCGTTCATAAGGTTCCCAAAATTCACCGCGAATATAGTTATAACCTACAGTCGCACCCATTGCATATCCGCCAATAGCCATTCCTTCAATTAATTGATGCGGATTAAACCGTAAAATATCTCTATCCTTACAGGTGCCTGGTTCGCCTTCATCAGCATTGCATAACACGTATTTTTGTCCGGGCGTATCACGACGAATAAAACTCCATTTCAATCCGGCTGGAAATCCTGCGCCCCCTCGACCACGCAATGCAGATGTCTTAATAGCTTCGACAACTTTTTCCGGTGGGATTTTATCACGAAGAATTTTTTTCCATTGTTCGTAACCACCTACGCTTTCATAGGTGGCAAGTGTCCATGGCTTATCTAAATGTAATGTTCGAAAACAAACTTCATTCGCCACAGTATTACTCCAATTCTTCTAAAATAGCATCGACCTTTTCTGGGGTAAGATGCTCATGATATTTTTTGCCAATTTGCATGACTGGCGCACCAATGCATGCAGCTAAACATTCAACTTCACGCAAAGTAAATTTATTATCCGGTGTCGTTTCATTGAAATCGATTTCTAACCGTTTTTTCAAATGATCAACAATTTTTTTCGAGTCGCATAACATACATGAAATATTGGTGCACACATTTATAATATGGCGACCAACCGGTCTAACATTATACATAGTATAAAAGGAAACAACTTCATAGACAGCTATGCGTGGCATTCCTAAATAATCCGCTACAGCATCCATCAGTTCTGTAGTCAACCAACCATTATTTTCATTTTGCACTATGCGCAATGCTTCCATCACAGCAGATCGTTTTTGATCTGGCGGATAACGCAACATCCATTCATCAATGGCAGCACATGCAGTGGCCGAAAGAATAGTTTTGTTTAATTCTGTCATCAGCGGTCTATCTCCCCAAACACGATATCAATACTGGATATCACCGTGACTACGTCAGCAATCATATGTCCTTTAATTAATTCTTCTAATGCTGCCAAATGAGGATAGCCAGCAGCACGAATTTTTACTCGATAAGGTTTATTTGCTCCGTCGGAAACTAAATATATTCCAAATTCACCTTTTGGATGTTCAATTGCGGCATAAGCCTCACCTACAGGCAATGCAAATCCTTCCGTCATTAATTTGAAATGATGAATCATCGCTTCCATACTTTCTTTCATTTTCACTCGGGAAGGCGGCGCAATTTTTTGATTATTGATTATGACAGGGCCAGGATTATTCCGCAGCCATTCTACGCACTGACGAATAATTTGATTAGATTGACGCATCTCTTCCACGCGAACCAAATACCGTGAATAAGAATCACCGTGTTTTCCAATTGGAATATCAAACTCGAGCTGATCATAAACAGCGTAAGGTTGTTTTCTTCGTAAATCCCAAGCCACACCCGAACCACGCAAATTGGGTCCTGTAAATCCTAGTGCAATTGCACGCTCAGCAGAAACGACACCAATATTAACTGTCCGTTGTTTCCAAATACGATTATCCGTTAACAATGTTTCATATTCATCGACACGTTTGGGAAAACGTTCAGTAAAATCCCATATGAAATCAAGTAGTGAACCTTCGCGGCTTTCATTCCATTTAGCGATTTCTTTCTCATTGTGCCAAATAGAAGGTTTGTATTTTGGCATTTTCAAGGGTAAATCTCGATACACACCGCCAGGGCGATAATAAGTAGCATGCATACGAGAGCCAGAAACAGCTTCGTAACAATCCAGCAAATCTTCTCGTTCGCGAAAACAATACAAAAACATGGACATCGCACCAATATCTAATGCATGGGCGCCCAGCCATAATAAATGATTTAAGATTCGAGTAATTTCATCAAACATCACTCGAATATATTGAGCCCGTTGAGGCGGTTCTATACCGAGTAACTTTTCAATCGCTAAAATATAACCATGTTCATTACACATCATGGATACATAATCAAGACGGTCCATGTAACCAATGGAGTGATTATAGGGTTTACTTTCAGCTAATTTTTCCGTAGCGCGATGCAACAAACCAATGTGCGGATCAGCACGAACAATTGTTTCGCCATCGACTTCTAAAATCAATCTTAAAACACCATGTGCTGCAGGATGTTGCGGGCCAAAGTTGAAAGTGTAATTGCGAATTTGTGGAATTTTTTCCATCTATTACTCCGCCGCCTTGTAGCGATTATCACGTCGAATGACTTTAGGTTCTAAAATTCGTGGTGGAATACTCACAGGCTCATAAATCACACGACGTAATTTGGCATCGTAACGAGCTTCCAAATTGCCAATCAATGGAAAATCTTTCCGGAAAGGATGGCCAATAAATCCATAATCCGTAAGAATGCGACGTAAATCGGGATGGCCAATAAATTCTATTCCAAATAAATCGAAAGCCTCTCTTTCGTACCAATTTGCTGCTGGCCAAATGTCCATGACAGAAGAAATCTTAGGATGCTGATCATTCAAATAGGCACGTAAACGAATTCGATGATTGAGAGTTAATGATAGAAAATGATAAACAACCGCAAAACGAGGAAGGAGTTTGCTTTCTTCACCTCGTTCAAAAGGTGGCGAAGAAAGTTCTTCAATACCTTGTTTAACCATTCCACGTGAAAAGCCTGTCGACGTTGTTGATTCTGTTTGCCACTCACCGATTCCATAATGTAAATAATCTAAGCCACAAACATCTAATAATAATTTAAAATCCAAATCAGGATCATCACGAAGAATTAAACCTACTTCATGAACATGCTCTGGATCAATTTCAATGGTTAACTCACCAAAAGTGATGGTTGATTGAATAAAAAACTTCGCTAAGCGTTCATTAACCTTGTTACTTAATAGTTCAACATCGGCCATATTTATCACTCATCACGTTGAATATTCGTTTTACGGTTAATTTTATTTTGCAATTGAATCACACCGTACATCAAAGCTTGGGCTGTTGGTGGACAACCCGGTACATAAACATCGACTGGCACTATTCGATCGCAGCCCCGCACAACAGAATAAGCATAATGGTAATATCCGCCACCGTTAGCACAAGATCCCATCGAAATAACCCATCGAGGTTCCGCCATCTGGTCGTATACCTTTCGCAAAGCCGGTGCCATTTTATTACAAAGTGTTCCTGCCACAATCATTAAATCAGACTGACGTGGACTCGGACGAAAAATAACGCCAAAGCGATCCAAATCATAACGCGCTGCACCTGCATGCATCATTTCAACTGCACAACAAGCCAATCCAAATGTCATTGGCCAAAGCGAACCACTACGCGCCCAAGTAACAACTTTATCCAAAGTCGTGACTAAAAAGCCTTGTTTTTGAATGCCTTCTATTCCCATTCCAAGGCCCCTTTTTTCCATTCATAAATAAAACCAATGACTAGAATACCAAGAAATATTCCCATCGAAGCCATCCCGTACCATCCTATTTTGCGGAACACCACCGCCCAAGGAACTAAAAATGCGGTTTCAAGATCAAAGATGATAAAAATAATAGCGACAAGATAATATCGAACATCAAAAGGAATAC
Organism: Gammaproteobacteria bacterium; assembly: GCA_025451335.1. Taxonomy (GTDB): domain Bacteria; phylum Pseudomonadota; class Gammaproteobacteria; order DSM-16500; family DSM-16500; genus JAJPGW01. The sequence continues at coordinate 959 of JANWKO010000215.1, read as the reverse complement.
GCGAATCGGTAAAAGGCGCAAAACCACATTCATAAGGAGAATTTTTTTCAGGATCTGGACGTCTCGGCCCTAATATGAAACCAATTAAAGGCACCGCCATACCCAATACACCGCCTATGATCAAGAACATTAGAATAGGCAAGTAATTTTCTAGCACGATGTTCTCCTCAACCATCAATATTTATAGAGATGATAGCACTATATTCTAACAACCACCCTAAAAAACATAGGGACAGTTACTAGAGCCTGTCGTCAATTCTACTATGCTGGCTGGAAACTCTGCCTAGCGAATGACGACAGGCTCTATAAGCTACTGTCCCTAATGATTTATTAATTTGGTGCCGAAGGTCGGACTCGAACCGACACGGCTTGCGCCACCACCCCCTCAAGATGGCGTGTCTACCAATTTCACCACTTCGGCGTTATCTTTTTACTTACTTTTTTCCTTTTTGGGCCGGCTGTTCAGTCGTCGGCATTGGAATATTATTCGGCGTTATCGTATTAGAGCTCTTTGTTTTACTTGGTAAAGATAGTGTTTGTGTCTGCTCTTTTTTCATTGCACTACTAGCTAAATAATTCAAAGCTATGCTTGTAGAAAAAAATACCACCACAAACATGATCGTTATCCGCAATAAAAATGAACCAGACCCACGACTACCAAACACTGTTTGAGAAGCACCACTCCCAAACGCAGCTCCCATCGTCGCGCCCTTACCTTGTTGCAGAAGCACTAATGCAATCAATGCAACTGCAGCAAGAATATGAATAATAAAAATTAGTTGATACATTTTACACCTCAAGAACTCTATAGAGTCACAGCATTTGCAGCAAAAGCCGCTTCACAAATCGCTACAAAACTTTTCGCATCTAAGGATGCTCCACCCACTAAACCACCATCGATATCGGGTTTTGCAAATAAACCAGCAGCATTATCCGCTTTTACACTCCCGCCGTAAAGT
>JANWKO010000214.1 GCA_025451335.1 Gammaproteobacteria bacterium | reverse complement strand
TAAAATTGTTTTTAGCTTTGTTTGCAGAGTAGTAATAGTGACAGCAATTTTCGCTAGTTTTCTTTTGGCCATAGCAGAAATTAAATCAAGGTCACGCTCAATCATTGAGCTTTTAGTAATAATGGCAACAGGGTGATTATATTTATTTAATAATTCTAAAATACTTCGTGTGATTTTTAATTTTCCTTCTGCGGGTTGATAAGGATCAGTATTTGACCCAAGCATAATTGGCTTACAAATATAATTTTTTTTGCCGATTTCTTTTTCTAATAACTTAACAGCATCAACTTTATAAAAAATTTTGCTTTCAAAATCTAAGCCAGAAGACATATTCATATAAGCATGACTGGGACGTGCATAACAATAAATACAGCCGTGTTCACAACCGCGATAAGGATTAATCGACTGCTCGAAACCAATATCAGGGGAATCATTTTTGCTTATGATTGATTTCGCTTGTTCTTGCAACAAAGTCGTCTCTAACGTTGGAAGAACTTCATCTTCATTATTAAAATGCCAGCCATCATCGAATGATTCATAGGATGCTTTGTCAAAACGTCCCTCAGGATTGCTAATAGCTCCTCGATTTTTGATTTGCATGCGATACCTTTATATTTTTTAACGAATATTACATTTAGCATAAGTTAAATCCATTTCTTTAGATTTAGAAACTCGAGAAGAAAGTGTTTCAATTTTTTCATCAATTTGTTGACGCAAATAAAGACATTGATTTTGATTACCATATTTTGAAAATAAATTCACTAATTGCTTGGCATCATTATATTGCGTTATGGCTTTGACAAAAAGCTTTTGTTGAATGTTCATATCAGCTCGATTTAAGTATATGTCAATTAAATTGGAAATAGCCGTAGCCGCAATAAAATTAATTTGTACTTGTTGATCTGTAGGAAGATTATTAATGATATGGTCAAATTCTAATTTCTGGATAATTTTCAAAATCTCATAATAATGATCGAGTTGGTACTCTTCATGAATTAATAAATCTTGTTTAGTTTTGATAAAACCATAAAATTCAGCACAACATAAGTGAATATCAAGTTTTTTGTCTGGAAATTTTGAAAAAGATTTTTCAAGATGATTAACACAAAGTATGATTTCATCTAATTCACTTTTTGGGTTATTTAATAAGCGGCGCGCTTGTGTTAAAAATGAAGCGCCAAATAATGTATTACGATCAGGGCCAGAACCGACGGTCTTTACTTCATGAGAAATACTACATTTAAATACGATACTTAAAAGATGATCCATTTGTTTTTTATTCAATTGTAAAGCTGAAGCTCTTACATGTCCGCCAGCATTAACCGCAATACCTTTTTCTTTGTATTCTGACGCAATTTCAGCAAGATCAAATTCATCACTGGCTGCACGTAATGGGATCCAATTATCTTCCTTGATATCATTTATTTTTGTTACCATGGCTATGGCAGGACGTGAAAGTTTTTTCAAAAAATCGGTAATCAAAAGATCAAATGTCCTGCCGGTTTTTAAATCGGCATCAATGAATAGCACATCCAAATCATCCCTTATTAAAGAAGGAATAATAATCGCCCGCTCAAGCGCTTCTTTTTGATACTTAAGTTGTTCTCGAAATTGAGTTATGAAATTTTTTCCATGTTCTGTCGATAAAAGAAAAGAAAGACCATTTTTATCAATAGATTCAAATAAATCTGATACTATTTCTAATAGCGAAGGTTCAATTTGTTCGCCATATTGAGAAAATAACTTTTTTAAATAAGAATCGAGAATGGCAGAAAAGAAATAAAAATCTATGTATTTTTTTATTAGTTTATTTGAAGTGCTATCGGCTAAGGAATTTAAAATTTTTCTCACCTCAGGAGAGACATCTTTGTCAGAAATTTTAAATTCATTTAAGATATCTGTATTACCTGTCGCAGTAAGCAAATCCATAGTTTGAACTAGAGAAATAGACGTTGGTCTGGTCTTTTTACCAAAAACAAAATCATGTGCAATCCCTGCGCCTGATCGTTTTAAGTCAAAGTCCATTTGTAGACGTCCAGATGAGAGACATTCCTCCAAAGCATGTTTATGTAATTCAAATTCATGGATAGCGGTTTCATGATGATCGAGTAAAGTAACCGTACCAGAAGATTCTTTGAATAAATTTTTTAAAATCTCAAAAGGTGGCGTAATATCAACAAAGATAATGTTTGCATTTTTGGGATGTTTAAGAAGAATAGCATCAATCTTTTTTTTCATCGTCTCTAAATCGCTGTGATTTAAACCGTGAAAACTAATGGAATCTTTTTTAGCAAATTTTTTTGACAAGAGATAAAGTCCAGCGATGCCATCAGGGCATGGATGATGTCCAATAATTACATTATGTTTTTCCGCTATTGGTTTTTTTTCGGGCGGTTTTTCTTCTATGATAGGCATTAACACTTTCCCAGTTTGATTTTAAATGGCGCTGAGAATAACTAAAATCTAAAAGAATTTCCAATTTTAACTGCTAATTTTTATGCATAGTAATTTTCTCAATGTATTTTGAATAAGTTTACTCAATATGTTGAGTAATTTTTGCAATCAAGGAGGTTTAACCGATTCTGTTAAAGGTATAAAGCTTATCTTGATGCGTATATTTGAATCCGAGTTAGAGGTTATTTATTGAGCAATTGTTTTTTAGAAATTTTTAAAATATATTATTGGCGAAATGATTAACCTATTTTTAATAAGAAGAGAAACTAAATAATGTTAAGAAAAATCCTAGATATAAGTAGCCGTAAAGAAGGTACTGTCGAGTTAGCTAAACAATTAAGAGATGCTATAGATTTTGAAAAAATCGCAATTCTTTCCGATGAAGAATTGAGAGAGGTTGAAAACGATGAAAATTATCCTCTAGTATTGTGAGATTATGTTGTGTCATTTTTACGTTTAAGCTCTCCATTTGAAATTCCCACCGATGCACAAAAATTGGAAAATATTGCCAGAAAATATGATGGTGTTGTTAGAAAATTCCAAAATGTCAGGGATAAACTTTTAAATCTTGGATACTTTACTCAATTAAGTACAGAATTAAATGAAATCGTTAGCTCTGATTTAAATGAGAAACGAAAGCAACAAGCATTTCATGCGCTTATCTATAGTGCTTTAAAAGGAAATCATTCAGCTCGATATTGGTTAAGAAGCTATCTTGTTAAAAAGATTTTATCTAAATCAGCTACGAAAGATGAGATCGAATATTTTTATTCTCTAACCGTACTTAATTCTTTAGATGTAAACAAAAGGCGACCAGATATTTATGATTTAGCAAAAATGTTCTTGGAAGGAACTTATGGAATAGCAAAAGATAATAGTGAAGCGATTTTTTGGTATTCTAAAGATGAAGTCACCCAATGTTATTTACATCCTGTTGAATTCGTCCCAACTCCTCTTTGGTTGGTTTTGTGCTGTGAAAAATTCAAAGATGTGAGCGGGGATGGCAGTCATTTGCATTTGAGTTATATAAGGGATTTTTTGAATTTAATTGTTTCTAGTGAAAATAAAGAATTTTATCTTAAATATTTTGATACCATTTTTCCTATTAATTCTAAGCGTGATTTTAATGAAATTGTCAAAATTGCATTATTAACTTCGGAATTAAAAGAACATATCCTTTCTGTTAAGGATTTTTTACTTGCTGCTGAAATGAAATCAAATAACTACGAAAAACTCAATTATATTAAATCAGCATGGGCTGAAGCTGAAAAAGTTGATAGGCCTTCAGGATTAAGGATGATGGCGGAAATGCTGTTTGATTTGGAGCAAATGTTGAAGTTTGTCTCTCAAAAAGCACCTTCTGATATGAACGAAGAACGACAGCGCCAAGATTTAATGCAAACGGTTATTAATTTTCAAAAAATATTTGGAGATAGATTGGGCGTTTATAAAGAAGTTTTGTTAAATATGGCGCGCAAGGAAATTTTACTTCAACAACCTGCTATGCAAACTACTGCAAAACTTATGCTTACCATGCCAAGTATTATTGACGAATCTTTTACTCCTTATGTTTCAGCAAAGCCTAAGCAATTAAAGGCAGCCGAAACATTAAAAGCGACTAAAGAAATAGATGCAGCCGAAGAAATGAAAACATCCAAAGAAGCAAAGACAGAAATCATCATTACAGCAGATAAGGAAGAGGATGGATTAGAGCAAAAAGAGATTCGGGCACTGGATAGAATAGCTGGTGTTCTTAGAATTTGATATCTAACTCGTCAAATTTATAGGTTTCCTCGAAAATAGGTGAAATGGTCTTGGCTATATGTCATTGAATATATTAGTTTTTGAGAATATTTAGTTTTTTGCGTTTGATATATACACTGGTTATATATATAATGGTTGTATATTGAGGGATCCTACAAATAAGGAAATAAATGAATAACGTAGTTCCATTGATGAAAACTCCTTCTCGTGTTGAGGCGGCTATGAAACTACAATGGAAAGAAAAGTTGCCGGTGATCATCTGCGCATAGGTGTGTGTTTGAAGTTCAGCAAAAGAATTCTAGTTATCACTGCAATTAAATATAATTAGTGGAGTTTTTATGAAAGAATATCATTATACAGAATGTGGATTGGATAATATTTATCTGATCAATGGATTCGAAGTTACAAAAAATAATGATGATGAAGAAATTTTTATACACGATATTCATGGTTTGCATAAAGCTATTGGCACAGCTATCATTTTTAAAAAAGGATTGTTATCAGGTAATGAAGTTAAATTTATCAGAACAACCTTAGATTTTTCACAAAAAAGATTAGCATCATTTCTTGGACACACATATCAAACCGTATTGTTGTGGGAAAAAAATAAAACCCCAATTTCAAAAACTGCTGATAGATTATTAAGAGCTATCTTTTTTGAATATTTACACCCTGAAAAAGATAGGAAAATTTATGACTTAATCAATGAAATCGCTGATTATGATGCTGATGTTGTTGCGGGAGATAGAAAAATTGTTTTTGAGGAAATGGCTAATGAATGGCAATTGGTAGCCTAATTATACATTTCCCTTCTTTTGAAGCTAATTAAAAGGATTTAACTGAACTTACTCAGCTTACTATATCATTATTTTACGGCGGAATCTCAGGATTCTAAAAACTCATTCCATGAACGCACCGGCAAGGTTGTATCTTTTAACTCGATTAAACATTGCAAAATAATTAACGCACTTTGTAAGTTGGTAATAAGTGGAATGTGATGATCAATAGCCAAGCGTCGAATAGAAAAACCATCGGTGTTAGTTTCAGAGCTACCACTACTTGGAATATTGATAATCAAATCCACTTTTCGATTGGTAATAATAGAACGAACATTGGGTTCAACTTTTTCGCTCGCTTTATAAGCAAAGTAAGAACCTATCCCATTCTTCGATAAGCAAGAATGAGTGCCGCTAGTACTGTGAATTTCCCAGCCGCGTTCTTCAAGATGCAGCATATAAGGAATAAATTTCATTTTATGCGCATCAGCAATGGAAACCAAAATACGTTTGCCGGCAATATTTTGTTCTGTTGCCAACCAAGAACGCCAATACGCGTCATACAAATTTTCACCCAAGCACGCGACTTCACCTGTTGAAGCCATCTCTACATGCGCAACAGGATCAGCGCCTTTTAAGCGTTGATAGGAAAATTGTGGTGCTTTCACGCCAACATAATCTAATTCTAATGTTTGATACACTTCAGGTTTATATTCACCCAGCATGACTTTAATCGCTATAGCGATAAAATTATTTCCGGTTGCTTTCGAAACAAATGGAAATGAGCGCGAGGCACGCAAATTACATTCAATAACTTGTATAAAATTATTTTGTGCAATAAATTGAATGTTAAAAGGTCCAGAAATATTTAATGCTTGCGCAATTTGTCGAGTAATTTTCTTTGTACGTCGAATGGTTTCTAAATATAAACGTTGTGGTGGTAAAACAATAGTTGCATCACCTGAATGTACACCCGCATTTTCAATATGTTCTGTGATGGCTTCAATGACAACTTTGCCATGATCTGCTACACCATCAATTTCTAACTCTTTTGCATCTAAAATAAATTTAGAAACCACAACAGGATATTCTGGCGAAACCAGCGAAGCTTGTTTCAAATATTGTTCTAATTCCTTGTCATCGTAAGCGACGTTCATTGCCGCTCCAGATAAAATATACGAAGGACGAATCAGAACAGGATAGCCAACAGAGTTTGCAAATTCTTTTGCACTAGCTAAGCTGGGGACACTTAGCCAAGCTGGTTGGTCCATGCCGAGCTGATTTAATAAAGCAGAAAATTTTTGTCTATTTTCCGCTTGATCAATAGCGAAAGCAGGCGTTCCTAATAGTTGATAACCTGATTGAGCTAAAGGTAAGGCAAGATTATTTGCGATTTGTCCGCCTACGGAGACAATGATGCCTTTTGGATTCTCAAAATCAGCGATGTCTTGTACGCGTTCAAATGTTAATTGCTCAAAGTAAAGTCTATCTGATTCATCATAGTCCGTTGATACGGTTTCAGGGTTAGAGTTGATGAGAATTGCTTTTTTACCCAGAGAACGTAATGTGCGTAATGTATTAACGGCGCACCAATCGAATTCAACCGATGAACCGATAGCATATGGGCCTGATCCGAGGACTAGATACGTGCTTTCATCTGAATTTAACTGACTGGGCTTAATATCATGCTCCATAGCATGATAAGTCATATAAAGATAATTAGTTTCTGCATCAAATTCGCCCGCTAAGGTATCAATTTGCTTCACGTATGGAACGATGTTGTGTGTCGAGCGCAATTCACGAATGGATTTTTCGGGTTGATCTGTTAAATATCCAATTGCTCGATCTGAAAATCCCATTTGTTTAGCTTGGCGTAATAATTCAGGCGTTAAAGGAGTTTCATGTAGTTGTTTATTCACTTGGACAATATTCCATATGTGAAATAAAAACCAGGGATCGATGTGACTTAATTTGTGAGCTTCTTCAACACTTTTACCTTTTAAGAAAAATTTAAAAAGCGCGAACAAGCGGCGATCGGTAGGAAATTCAATTTCATGTTCTGGTTTGCTAATCGCGTGCGGATAATCACTTAAGCAAGAAGCGCCAATGTTTAACATGCCGACAGCTTTTTGAAGTGCTTCAGGAAAGGATCTACCAATCCCCATGACTTCACCGACACTTTTCATTTCGCTGCCAATGGTTCTGTCTGCAGTTTTGAGTTTGTGCGTATCCCAGCGGGGAATTTTGACGACGACATAATCCAATGCGGGTTCATAAAAGGCGCAAGTTTTTTGCGTCACACTATTTTTAATTTCATGTAGCAAACTACCTAGGGCTAATTTTGCGGCAACAAAGGCTAAGGGATAGCCTGTCGCTTTAGATGCCAATGCACTTGATCGTGATAATCGTGCATTCACTTCGATAACGCGATAATCCCCTGTTTGTGGATTAATCGCAAATTGAATATTACACTCACCTACAATATTAAAAAGAGTAGCAACTTGCAGCGCCATGTTACGTAATTTTTGGTGTTCACTGTTAGTCAGTGTTTGCGCAGGTGCTATTACAATACTTTCACCTGTATGAACACCCATGGGATCCAAATTTTCCATGTTACAAATGGTTAATACATTTCCCGCATGATCGCGAACAATTTCATATTCGAACTCTTTCCAACCTAAAAGATATTCTTCAATTAAAATTTGCGAAACTATAGCTAGGCACTCATGAGCACGACGTTTTAATTCTTCAGCAGAGGAAATTTTTCCTGAACCTAAGCCACCTAATGAAAATCCTGAGCGCATCATCACGGGATAACCAATTTTTTCCGCCGCGTTTAATGCATCTGCTACTGTGGTAACACAAATACTGACTGGTGATTTAATATTGATTTTTTCTAATTGTTTTTTAAATATATCGCGGTCTTCAGTTTGCCGAATCGAATCCGTACTTGTTCCGAGAACGGCCACGTGATGCTTAGCTAAAATTGCATTTTGATCCAATGCTAAGCCTAAATTCAATGCTGTTTGACCACCAAAGCCAAGTAAAATTCCGTCAGGTTTTTCTTTTTCAATGATTTGAGAAACGGTTTCCAAATTAAGTGGCTGAAGATAAACTTTATCAGCCATTTGTGCATCAGTTTGAATGGTAGCAATATTAGGATTAACTAAAACGGTTTTAATGTCTTCTTCTTTGAGAGCTTTAATGGCTTGCGAACCGGAGTAATCAAATTCTCCAGCTTGACCAATACGTAAACCGCCAGACCCCAGAATTAATACTTTTTTACCATTAAAGCGCATGAGTCACCATTTTATCGTTTGAATTTATCTTTTTTTTTGCCATGATCGCGTCGTAAAATTTTTGGAATAACCAAAGGGTATCCATTGGTCCAGGAGCTGCTTCAGGATGAAATTGCACGGCAAAAAACGGAAGCTCAGTATGCTCAATGCCCTCAACACTTTGGTCATTTAAATTTCGAAATGAAACCTTCCAATCGCTGGGTAAGGTCGATTCATCCACTGCATAGCTATGATTTTGCGAAGTCAAAAAACAACGTTGTGTAGATAAATCCATGCAAGGTTGATTTTGCGATCGATGACCAAAAGACAACTTATAAGTTTTTGCTCCAGCTGACAAAGCTAACAATTGAGTTCCAAGACAAATGCCAAAAGTGGGTTTTTGCTTTTCAAGAGCTTTTTGTAATATGCGAATCGTCTCTTTGCAATGAATTGGATCGCCTGGTCCATTGGAAATAAAAATCCCATCAAAAGGTTCATCGCTATAATCATAATCGTGAGGAACGCGTTTGATGCGAATAGGAAAATTCAGTAGGCTGCGAATAATATTTTCTTTCATGCCGCAATCAACAGCGATTATTAAAGTATCGCCTTCACCATAGTATCGAGGCTCTTTAATAGAAACTCGCTCTACCCAATTGATACCAGAAAAATCTTCAAAATTAGTGGGTTGAACATTCAATGGTGCAATTGCGCCAGGGATAACGCCTTGCGTTCTTAGTCTTTTAGTGAGTGCACGTGTATCGACACCTACTAAAAAAGGGATATTTTGTTCAGTAAGCCAATCGGTAAGCGAACGTTCGGCGCTATGGCTGGAATGGAAAGGTGCTAATTCAGACATGACCACCCCTTTAACATGGATTTTACTGGATTCCCAAGTCTCTTTGCTGGAAACACCATAATTACCAATTAAAGGATAAGTAAAAACAAGGATTTGACCTGAGTAAGAAGGGTCTGTCAGTGATTCAACATAACCTACCATTCCTGTATTAAAAACGACTTCGCCAAAAGCGATGCCTTCCTGTTTTGCAGGTTTTAGACCGTAGAAAGCCTCACCGGTCTCTAGTATTAACTGGGCTGGTGTAAATTGCATAAATTTTATTCATTATTTAATTCGGACACGGTTGGAGATTTTATCATATTTTTTGAATAATTTCGAAAAGAAAATAAAATAAAGTTTTCAATATGTTGAATTATGGGGAAAAAGGGGACAAAAAAGTGTATATTAAGAAATATCACCTCTTTAATAACTCGAAGTAGTTGGCAGAATAATATGACAAACGATCAACTTATAGAAGCGCTTTATCAAATCAATGCTGTGAAATTTGGCGAATTTACTCTAAAAAGTGGCAATAAATCAAATATTTACTTAGATTTGCGCCAGATTGTCTCCTATCCTGATGTTTTAAGGGCCGTAGCCAATGCCATTTGGAAAAAAATCTGTTCTTGTCATTTCGAATTAATTTGTGGCGTACCTTATACCGCGCTGCCGATTGCTACCTGCATTTCGATTATGCACAACATACCCATGATAATGCGACGTAAAGAAAAGAAGGGATATGGTACTAAGCAACAAATTGAAGGAAAATTTCATACAGGCCAACACTGTTTAATTATTGAAGATGTTATTACGACAGGTGGTAGTATTTTGGAAACAGCTGCTGAATTGGAAGAATCAGGCCTCGTTATTAAAGACGTAGCTTTGTTGATTGATCGTGAACACGGTGGTAAAGAAAATTTGGAAAGAAAAAATTATCGTGTATTTTCTGTATTTACTTTACGAGAAATTATGGAATATTTGTTGAAAACGGAAATGCTCTCACAAGAAGAGCGCGCTATTGTTAATAATCTCCTCAGTGGAAATCATACATGAATTCAAAACGGTTAAGTTATTCAGAGCGCATTAAACTAAGTAATAATGCATTAGCACAAAAATTATTAAAACTAATGGAAACTAAAAAATCAAATTTGGCTTTATCAGCCGATGTGACTCACAGTGAAAAATTACTCGCTATAGCTGATAAAATTGGTTCAGAAATTTGTGTGCTAAAAACGCATATTGATATTATTGATGATTTCACAACTCATCTCACCGAAGAATTAAAAAAACTGGCAAAAAAACACGATTTTTTTATTTTTGAAGACCGAAAGTTTGCAGATATCGGTCACACTGTGAAAAATCAATATCAAGGTGGATTGTATCGAATTGCTGATTGGGCGCATATCACGAATGCGCATAGTTTACCTGGTTCTGGAATCATTAAAGGTTTAGCCGAAGTCGGATTACAAAAGCAAAATGGATTGTTATTAGTAGCGGAAATGAGTTCAGAGGAAAATTTATTGGATCCGATTTACGCAGAAAAAACGTTAGAAATGGCGGAACAATTTCCTGATTTTGTAATGGGGTTTATTTCGCAACACAAATTAAATGACGATCCACGTTGGATTTACATGACTCCTGGGGTGAGATTTGCCGAAGGTAAAGATCATTTAGGTCAGCAGTATGTCACGCCCGAAAAAGCAATTATCGAGCATGGCACTGATATTATTATTGTCGGCCGCGGCATTATAAACGCAGAAGATCCTGTAAAAATAGCGAAAAAATATCGTGAAGCAGGGTGGGAAGCGTATTCTTCAAATATTTGATGAATTTTCTTACTTAATTACTCGATTTTATTGATCCGACCTATTTGTACTATGTGTTAGGTCCTAACCAAAAAATTTTATAACAAAATTTTGGTTAGGACCTAGTAAATTACATAACCAGACAATTTTTTTGTTTAGGTTTGGGTTGAGGCACTGACGATTTTATTTCAGGCTTTTGCCATAAGGCCGATTGAGAGACAGAAGCTGGAGGTGTCGTGTCTTGTTTTTTCTCTGATGTTTTCACTTTTAAAGATTCTGACTTAAGTTCTTTTATAAATTTGTCTTGAGCATTGCTGTATTCTGTGTCTTTTTCACCATACATTATTTCTTTTACAGGATCATGTTTAAGCATTGCATTTATAAATTCGCGAAAAATTTTAAAAAAATGCATACCTTGTTGCAAATTTTCTTTAGTTGTAGGAGTCGGATCATTTTCTTTTTCCTTCATTTTTTCCAATTGATGAATAAATATATCAAGCTGATAATTTTTCTCAAGAAATTCAGGATCAGGTCTGTCATCTCCATGAAGTTCTAAGAGCTTTTTTTGAGCTGCTTTTAAAGATTTTAACAATTCATCAGTTTCTTTAAAAAATTCCTTTATTTCTTCTTTAGAAGCGAGGGGTGCGGATCTTGAGTCTGTCATATCATTCTCCTTAAATTGAAATTTCCTGCTATGAATTCAAAAAACGTCCAATTTTGTCAAATCTAATTTGGAAAATGAAGTATATATATTAATTTCTATATTGCTACGGTATTTATTACCGTATTAATATTCAAACTGTTATTACAGTATGTTAACGATTACAGTATAAAAATTATTAACAAATATGCTTTTCATGCTAAAGAAATCACAGTATTTTTTACAGTATTGTTTTTCTTTGCTTTATATAAAATACCCTATTCATTAAAATTAATCTGACAGATGCAGACAATTTGTGGGATCAGTTAATATAAAAATATTTTTAACATTACGAGGAAAAATTGATGTCATTGATGAGAGAGTTAAGCGTGTCAATAGCAGTTACAAAAACTTCATTTGATGATATAGCGCGACTTTTTACCAATAAAAATGAAGATGAATTTTTAAAAATCATACGTACTGGAAAGCTTGATCCTTATTTAAAATCGGAGCCCGTGCTAAGCCTAGTGTGCGGTCAGGATCAAAAAAATGCTGATATATTGATACGTGAACTTGTGTCGCGAGGAGCTGACATTAATTTTCAAGATAAAGATGGCGATACACCCTTACATAATGCGGCTTGGTCAAGAAATCCTAAAGCTGTGAATATGTTATTGGATTTGGGCGCTAATCCGTTGTTACAAAACAAAATGGCGCACTATCCTTTAAACAGCGCGGTTTTTCAAGCCTTTGGTTGGCATCCGTATTGGCTAAAGCAGGTAGAAAGAGAAAAGATAATAAAAGACGAAACTTCTCGGGTAATAGCTGTTGTGGAATCACTCATTATTAAGGGAGGAAATGATCCCTATAAAATATATAAGTCTGAGACATTTAAAGATAAAAGCGCCATTTCTGATTGTCATAATTATCAAGTAAATGAAGCAATGAAGGCGGCTAATATTGCAAGATTAAAGATATTAAGCGATAAAGATAGTTCGCTTGCAAAAATGTTCGCTGTGCATCAAGCAGTTGAGGAAAAATCAAATAAAGATTTATTTATTAAAAAAATACAGTTACACACCGATGAATTATGTAAAGATGCCAAAATCGAATCTTGCATAAGTGCCGCTGTTTATGATCCAAGCAAACCTTTAGTTGAACAAGTTAAGAAAAAAGATGGAGGTAGTGGGACTGTCGATCTTGTTGGAATACCATTTTCCTTTGGTCAAGTTAGTTTCGAGCCAATTAAAGTCGCGCATCGATACATGCAATTATCTGCGACTATGTTTTCTGGTTTTGAAAAAGGTGATGATTTCAAAATACATCTGACTCAACGGTATTCTTTTACTGTAAGAGATTATTCAACTGGTAAAATGCTTATCGACAATATTAGTGAAAGGAATATAGAATCAACAATGAAATGGACATATGAATATCTTTTGAGCCTGAAAAAGCTACCTATGCATTCATTTTTTAAAGAAGCATCGGAGAAAAAAGGAGATGTATCGGAAAAAGATACTTCACTTGGTAAATCCGCGTCAATTTTATAAGGATGATTATATGTTATGTCGTTTTTTTAGTAAGATTGCAAAAGAAACAATTATCAAATCTAATAAAAAAAATATTGCTAAAAACCAAATAAATCCACGCTTGAACAAAAATCTTGAATGGATGAAGAAGAAAATTAAAGAAGCAAATTCAACACCAAACTCGGTTGTTGTGCTTGATTCAAGTAAGATGGAATCAGCAGTTAGAAAAGCAAGAGAAGAATGTGCGCCTGGTGGATTTGGTCAAAGTTAAAAGCATTGCAAAATACATTAATCCAGCATAAGGCAAAGATTTGATTGATAATAAATATGTGTGAATTAAAAGGGGATCAGATAAGTTTACATTTAAGATCTCAATAACCAATCGGTCATGAGGTCTTTGATCAAAGTCTGATAAGGCCGGCCCTCGAGGTGGGCTTTCATTTTGAAGGCGCTCAGTAAATCTTCTTGAATTTTAAGACTGATAAGCTTGCTTTTCGCCTTTCTGCCGGCCCACGCAACTCGACGAAAGTTCTCAAGAAATTCCACTACTTGTTCTGGCGTCAGCTCGCGGGTTTGCGCAAGGTACTCGTCACTAAACAGTTGCAGTGGTCTATCTTTCATAGTTTCTCCAAGGCTTCAATGTCGATGAGGTCCTGGGGACGCCCACTTTTTTTCTTCATATGGATGAGATCTTTTTTGGAAAGCACTTTGATTTTCTGGCCGTCGAGCATTCTGTCCACAGTTGTAAAATCATCGAGATTTTCTGTAATGATAATGTCGACAATTTCGAGTGGATTGTGAGGATTGTAAAACGACCACGCGATCAAATTTCGTTTCTCAATGTATTCCTGACGAAAGGCAAAAATATCCTTTGCGGTTACCGGCAAGCGTGACACGAAGCCCAAGGATTTGAAAGCTTCTTCAATTTTCAAAAAGATCTTTTCCTCGAGTCTCGTAATGAAGTCCACATCGACAGTACCTCGGACAGCCCCTAGGAGAGCCACAGCATAACCACCCACAATTGCGTAGGGAACTTTATACTTTTCAAAACATGCGCAAATTTTCTGTAAAGTTGCCATATTGTCCGCCAGTTTGATATATATTAGTATATACCAAATTCTACAAAATTGCCTTGTATAGTATCTCTTCCATTTCTGGCAGGTCCCCAAACCCACGCCTTTGGGAAAGGAAAGCTTATGGCAGAAGCACATGAGGCGCTGTTTGGTGAGTCCAACGCAGTATTTTGTTATTGGTTGTGATTAGGGTGCGATTAAATTTGTAAGATCACGTTTATAATTGAATAGCTTTTATTTATCAGCTAGTTAAAATCTAAGTAAGCTACATAATTTAACCCCAATTCCTAGCAAAGCTTCGCAATTTAATTTAAGCAAAGGTAAGCAAAAGTTAAACAAAGCTAAGTTAAAACTATTTAGAATTGTCCCTTTTTTAATTATATTTTTGGTTGGTCTCTTTTTTATCAATCTTTATTGAAGCTTATCCCGCAGGTTTTTTTCCAAAAGTCCCATTTGAGCTACAAACCCGGACAGATCGTGTGCTCGCTACACATGTTTCTTAATTTGATTGACTAAATTATGCCCAAAATGTATAATATTTGCTAATATTTATCAAAATACGTGATACTTATATTATGACAAAATGGCATCGAATTGCAGACTTAAATATTAATAGAAAAGTGATTTTTAATCATACTGATTCACCCAATATTGCTAGTATTGCAGTAAATAAAGAAAATGAATATTTTTTCGAAGATGAACTTGAGGTTCATTTAACGCCTGGTTTATTAAGACAAGAAGAGGTTTTAACGTATTTTAGGGGATTTTCAGGTACGGTCCTTAAATCTGGTTTAGCAATTCACATTAATGAAAGTGAAAAAATTTGTAAAATATACATGCCATCATGTTCTGATTCTTCACCGCTCGAGGAATTTTTTTCATTATTACAAAAATGGCCTGAAGTACTGACTCAAGACTTAAAAGAAGAATTTAGACAAATATACGATGTATACTTTCATCAAGGTCAAGGAGTAACCTACAAGCATATTATAGATAAAATGACTGATTCAAAATTTTCTGAAATGACAGACATGACTAACTATATTTATTATCCATGGGAAGAAGAGCCAACTAAATGCATACTTAAAATGTTAGGGGAAGGAATTCATCCTAATCGCCCCGATGTTTATGGACATACAGTTTTGTATGCTGTTGAAAACGAAAACGATAATTATCTTATTCTTAACGAAAAAAAGAGGTTTGATACTTTACATTTACTCCGAATTTTGTTGGCTTATGGAGCGAATCCATTACAAAGAAACTCAGGCTCGGATTCTGCTCCATACCCCCAGGTAGCATCTCCCTATTCGCCATATGAATTAGCAGTATTTCGTAGAAATCAACAGCATGTCCAATTATATGAATCTACTCTGTGTACACCAAGAAAAGCGATAGAACCTTTTGTATTATCGCCTTTTGATATTGTTCAAGATGATAAAAGAATGAAAACGATATTCAGAACGCCAGAAGGTGTGATTGAATTTGAATTATTTCATGCAAAATATCTTACAGAAAGTGAAAGTAAAGAAATTTATTTTCTTTATGAAAGAGGGTTTAAGCCATCCAAAGTAATAGAAAAAGATATGCCACATTTCTTTGCTGAAGAATTCACATGTCGCAAGGATGAGAAACAACTCACGGGCAAAGATAAGTTTGTGGAAAAAATTTCATTCAATGGTAAGCCACAAGGGGTTAATTTATATGAAATAGTGGTAGATGAAAAACATAAAGATGTGATTTTTCTTCACATATCTTGCGTGCTCATGGAAAAAGAAGTGCGCGGAAAAGGATTGACTAATCCATTAGTATTTGCTTCATCATTTGCGTTACAAAAACTGTTTCCCGATAAAATTGTTGTTTGTGTGTATCAAGCGATTAGTTATGGAAGCGCAAATTTAGTTAAAAATATAAAATATTTCCCAAAATACTCACCTTTCTTAAGTCAACTTGCTCCAGTCATTATAGATCACATTCAGCATCAGCCTTCAACAGTTCAAGGAAAACTTCTTCGTCAAGATGGAATTGTTTGTTGTTCTCCAATTGAAGTCGAATGTGTGCCAGAAGAAAGTAAAGGCAAACCTGTTGATCCGAATGATGTATCACGTTTGCTATTTGAAAAAATGCGCGGCAGAACATTGTCATCAGAAGATGATAATCATCTCGGTGTTCTTATTATGCTTTTGGCCGGTGATGAATTATTTGTGCAATTCGCTACATTATGTCAACAAGCCAAATTAGAACCATTATTATTTATTGATAGATTTGCTGAGACATTCTTAAAGCCACTATCTGAAACTGAAGCTTTCTCAAAGTTAGTGTCAGAAAAAAAACCTGAAATGAGTCGCGAACTTTGTCTTGTTAAAGTTTCAGCGATGTTATTTAACGGCAAAGTCGAAAAAGTGAGAGCAAGAGATTTATTACCTGAAACCGCGAGATGTACGAGGTAACACGATGGAATTATTATTAAATCATCCGACAATGAACCATCATAAAGAAATAAGTAAAATTTGCAGTCCACTGACTAAATTTGAAATTACTTATTTTTCACATGTTTGTGTTGATGCAGAGAAAAAATTTTCAGTCATTTGTAATAATCCAGATTTTATTGATTTATATTTTAAAAAAGAATATTACAATGTTGACTTACATACAGCGGATATTGAAGTATTTGGCAGCTATGTACTTTGGGATCATATTCCTCGATTTGGAAAAACATCGAGCATGGGGGCTGATGCAGCTGAATTAGGCATTCTTCACACTTTTACGATGGTAGAGAAAAATAAGGAGGGTTGTCATTTTTTTCATTTTTCTACCCATATTGATGATATGTTGATGAATCAGCTTTATCTTTCCAATGTGGAATTATTAAAAATGTTTAATAAATACTTTGTGAATGAAGTTCTAAAAACAAAGAATTTATCTAAAGCTTATCAATTAAAAACTCAAATTAATCAAAGTGCAAACGGGTATGAAGCGAATACAAATTTATTGTCAAAAGAAAAACGTTCTGAGTTTTTAACAAATTTTCAATTAGGTTCTGAATTTATTTCTAATTTAACCAAAAGAGAAATTGATTGCTTACAGCTTTTAGTAAAGGGTAAAGCAGCTCGCGAAATAGGAGAAATATTAAATTTATCAAAAAGAACCGTTGAGTTTTACCTTGCTAATATCAAATCTAAATTATTCGTTTCATCAAAATCTGATTTGATAGAAAAGGTGATAGATTATTTTAAATAATGAACCGAGCCTGTTAACAATTCTATGTCATCGAAGATGAGCGGTTTGAGGCTTGGCTTGGAGAGAGGGTCAGAGAGGATTTGTAAGGGTGGAAAAACCTCTATTTATGCGCATAAAATATACTAATTTAATAGTATTGATGACATTTATTTGACCTTAGTGCTGTCTTCGTATATTTTGGAATACATCAATATTAGTTGTAGGTAACGTATGTCTCAACCGGATATCTTAACGATGGACGACGGAGTTGTTCAAAATAAAAGCAAATTAGATAAGTTAAATCGTCAAGATTTGACTTGGATGCTTGGATTGTATGGTACGGCTATCGGAGCGGGAACCCTGTTTCTCCCTATTAATGCCGGTCTTGGTGGTATTTGGCCATTGTTAATGATGACATTATTGGCCTTTCCTTTGACGTTTTTTGCTCATCGTGGTTTAACGCGTTTTGTTTTATCTGGTTCGTCACCTCATGGTGATATTACAGAGGTTATCGAAGAACATTTCGGTATAACAATGGGTAAGTTGGTTACTCTTCTTTATTTTTTTGCTATTTATCCTCTTTTGCTCGTTTACTGTGTAGCGATAACGAATACCGTTTCTTCTTTTATGGAACATCAGTTGCATATCTCCCCTCCTCCACGAGCCGTACTAGCGGCTATTCTAACAATTGGCTTAATGACCCTTGTTAGTTTTGGAAAAGATATTGCAGTTAAAGCAATGAGTATTTTAGTGTTCCCATTTGTATTTGCTTTAATGGGTCTTGCACTCTATTTGATACCAAGTTGGAATGGCGCCATATTCGATCAATCAAATAATATTAATTTGACCATGGGCAATTTCACAAAGACGCTTTGGCTAGCCATTCCTGTTATGGTTTTTTCATTTAATCATTCTCCTATCATTTCTTCTTTTGCCATGACACAAAGACAAAGCTATGGCAAAGACGCAGAACAAAAAAGCTCTCGCATATTAATGTTAAGTCATCTCATGATGGTATTAACGGTGATGTTTTTTGTATTTAGCTGTGTGTTGACGTTGTCGGCATCAGATTTAATGGAAGCCAAAAAACAAAATATCTCAATTTTGTCATATTTAGCTAATCATTTTGATAAACCCATTTTTGCCTATATGGCGCCATTAATTGCTTTTGTAGCGATTAGCAAATCCTTTCTTGGGCATTATCTCGGCGCTCGTGAAGGTTTCAATGGTTTAGTTATAAAATCGCTACGCGCACGTGGTAAAAACATTGATTTGCGACGTTTGAATTGGTTCACGGCGATAATATTAGGGGTGACAGCGTGGATTGTTGCAACTCTTAACCCCAGTATATTGGGCATGATTGAAACCATGGGTGGCCCGATTATTGCTTTATTATTATATTTAATGCCTATGTATGCGATTCGTAAGGTTCCTGCTATGCGACGTTATGCGGGCAAATTGAGTAATACATTTGTCCTCTTTATTGGATGGGTGGCGATTTCTGCTATTTTCTTTTCCTTATTTTATAAGTAAAATAAAGGGGTCAAGTCTTGACTGTTGACCAATGCATTGGTCAACAGTCAAGACTTGACCCCTTTATTTTACTTATAAAATAAGGAAAAGAAAATAGC
>JANWKO010000213.1 GCA_025451335.1 Gammaproteobacteria bacterium | reverse complement strand
TTTATCATTTCTACGGATAATGGTTTTAATTGGTATGTGAGGTTTCATCTGATCATTAAGACCCATGATATCAATTTGTTCAGAACCAGTAATTTTTAAAGTTGTACGTGATACCCCTTCAGGAAATTCTAGAGGTAAGATTCCCATTCCAATCAAATTTGATCGATGAATACGTTCAAAACTTTCTGCAACGACTGCGACTACACCTTGAAGTTTAGGTCCTTTTGCTGCCCAATCTCGTGAAGAACCCGTGCCATATTCCTTTCCGGCGATTATAACTAATGGTGTAAGTTCGTTTTTATAACGCATCGCTGCATCATATATGGGTAATATTTCATCACTAGGAATATGTTTTGTAAAACCTCCCTCTACATCAGGAACCATTTCATTTCTGATGCGAATGTTAGCGAATGTTCCTCGTACCATCACATCATGATTTCCACGACGTGATCCATACGAGTTAAAATCTTTAATTGCTACACCCTTAGATTGTAAATATTTTCCCGCTGGGCTATCCGATTTAATGGAACCCGCAGGTGAAATATGATCTGTGGTGATGCTATCACCAAATAGTGCCAATATTCTCGCATTTTTGATATCCGATATTTTTTCTTCCGTTCTTTCCATTCCATCGAAAAAAGGTGGATGCTGTATGTACGTTGAATCAAGTTGCCATGTATAGGTTTGTGATTCCGAAATTTTCATCGCTCGCCATTCTTCTGTTCCAGTAAATATATTTGCATATGCTTCTCGAAACATTTGGCCAGTGATTTTTGTTACTTCATTAGCAATTTCAGTATTCGTAGGCCATAAATCTTTTAAATAAACAGGATTGCCTGTTTTATCCATTCCAAGAGGATCTTTGGTCAAATCAATTAAAGTCGTACCTGCAATAGCAAATGCAACAACTAGCGGTGGTGAAGCAAGCCAATTTGCTTTAACAAGAGGATGAATGCGCCCTTCAAAATTACGGTTGCCTGACAATACAGCGGAAACAATTAAATCATTTTCAATGACTGTTTTCTCAACGGGTTCAGAAAGAGGTCCTGAATTTCCGATGCAGGTTGTACATCCATAGCCGACTAATGTAAATCCAATTTCATTCAGATATTTTTGTAAGTCAGTTTTTTCTAAATATCGTGTGACAACCTGAGAACCTGGTGCAAATGAAGTTTTAACCCAGGGTTTTCGAGTTAATCCTTTTTCAACTGCTTTTTTTGCCAACAATCCAGCTGCAACCAATACGCTTGGATTAGACGTATTAGTGCAACTGGTGATTGCAGCAATAACAACATCACCATGATGCAATTCATAATTTGAACTTGTACTGAAAGCTTTTAGCTTTTCTTCAGCGCGTTTATTTTCAGCTAAAAATTTATCAAATGTGTTAATGAGATTTGGTAATTCGATTTGATCTTGAGGACGTTTTGGACCAGCAATACAAGGTCGAATCGTAGATAAATCTAATGTGAATATATCGGTAAAAACGGGGTCAGGTTGGTGAGGGTCATGCCATAATCCCTGCACTTTTGCATAAGCTTCAACGAGAGCAATCGTTTGTTCATCTCTTCCAGTTAAGCGCAAATAATTAAGTGTCGCATCATCAATTGGAAAAAAACCACCAGTTGCCCCATATTCAGGAGACATATTCCCTATAGTTGCCCGATCTGCGATCGACAAATCTTGTAATCCTTCGCCAAAAAATTCAACAAATTTACCAACTACACCTTTATTACGCAAAACATGAGTAACAGAAAGAACTAAGTCAGTTGCTGTAATTCCTTCTTGTAATCGACCTATCAGTTTTACACCAATGACTTCGGGAATAAGCATTGAAATAGGTTGCCCTAACATTGCAGCTTCAGCTTCAATACCTCCGACTCCCCATCCTAATACACCAAGACCATTAATCATTGTAGTATGGCTGTCTGTTCCTACCAATGTATCTGGATAGGCGAAAACTTTCCCATTGATTGTCTGTGTCCACACAGCTTTTGCTAGGTATTCTAAGTTGACTTGATGACATATTCCGGTATCTGGTGGTACAACGCTAAAATTTTGGAATGCTTTTTGTCCCCAACGCAAAAATTCATAACGTTCATAGTTTCTTTCCATTTCCATCTGCGCGTTTATTAAAAATGCGTTTGGAGCGATAAACTGATCAACTTGTATAGAATGATCAATAACAAGATCAACCGGTGAAAGAGGATTGATTTTTTCAGGATTGCCACCTAATTTTTTAATGGCTGCACGCATTGCGGCAAGATCTACAATAGCTGGCACTCCAGTGAAATCTTGCATTAAAACACGCGCAGGGCGATAGGCAATTTCACGATCAGAGTTTTTTTGTATTAGCCAATCTACAACTGCTTTGACATCATCTACAGTGACAGTATGTCCATCTAAATGACGAAG
This sequence comes from Gammaproteobacteria bacterium, assembly GCA_025451335.1. GTDB lineage: Bacteria > Pseudomonadota > Gammaproteobacteria > DSM-16500 > DSM-16500 > JAJPGW01. The sequence goes on along the minus strand of JANWKO010000213.1, from coordinate 4,524 downwards.
TAAATTTTCTAAAAGTATCTTCAAGGTAAATGGTAATTGTGATAAGTTTTTGAGTCCTGCAAGTTCTGCCGCTGGCAAGCTATAATAATGATATTCGATTCCATTCACTGAGAGTATTTGTTGAGTACTTTTGCGGAATTCTTTTATAAGAACTAGGTTCGATTCAACGGTATTTTTTTTTATGTCATGCCCACTGGCCGCCCAGGAAGGAGGATCACTTGCTGGAAATGATTGCTCGGAGGATTCATTTATAATTGCTTGTTTCTTTTTTGATTTTGTGCCTGTAATCCAATCTATCCAATTTTTGATTTGCATCATCGCAATATCCTTAATTAAGATTTAATTCCATGGGCACTTTTTTTTATTTTCTTGAGAGCGGAACCTTTGTGCATGGCCATATGATCTGTTTTGTCACTTTTTATTAAATATTGAGGCTCCTCTTTTGAGGCATGAACAGTATAATTTTTAAATTTAATCTCAGAAGTGATTTTCTCCTTGATTGTTCCCTTGACTCTACCAGCCTCTGAATTCCACTCAACATGATCACCAATTTTAAATTCCTTTTTCATTGAAAAATCTCCAATAATGTTCAGAGTAATTTGTTATTCAGTAATCCTTTGTTATCTAATTTTTGCAGCAATAAATGAAAATAAATAAATCCAGCATACGGATACCAATTTTCTGTAATTTTCGAAATTTGTTGGTAATTCAACTTATTTTTACAATGTAGTAACAGTTGTAAATTTTTTGCGGCACCCACATCATCACCAGGAAACATGTCAATTTTTCCCAATCCGCGTAATAAAACATATTCAGCAGACCAACGTCCAATCCCCTTAAATTGACATAAAAACTTTACTATATCGTCATTAGATTGATTCTCTAAATTGTCAAATAAACCTTTATTTGCAACAATTTTAGATGATAAATCAATAAGAGTGTTGCATTTATTTGTACTGAAACCTAATTTTTTTAATTCAGTAACCGAGCATTTAGCTACATCTTTTGGAGTAGGAAAGGCATAGAAGGTTCCTTCAGCATCACTTATTCTTTTTCCGATATATTGAGCAAAACGATTTTGAATCTGTAATCCAGCATCAAGCGATAATTGTTGACAAGAAATCGCATTGACAAGAGCTTCAAATATACTTGGAAATCGGGGTGGTTTAAGCCCTTTAAATTGAATCGTTAATGAAGCCAAATGCGTATCTTGTTTTGCAATACGATAAAACCCCAGTAATTTTCGATTAAGACCTAACATCATTTCTAGTAATTGAGTTAATTCAATTTGAATTTCTTGGTTAATTTTCTTATTGGTTGATACTAAAATGTCTTTTTTATTTTTTTGTTCTACTGAGACTTTAATAAGTTGACCTTCAATGAAAAATAATCTGGTATAGCGTTTACCATCCCATTGATCAATTATATTTTTGCTTCTTCTACGTAAAGCCCAGACGGTATAATCTAGTCTGAACGGAAGGACAGGATTCAAAAGAAATGAAGTATGCATAATTCCTCAACCATATTGTGAAATTAATATACTCTTTCTATTATACATTTAAATTATCTTTCGGCATCACCCATCAAATTACAGTAGGATAAAGTGACGTAATTTGTAGAAATTATGATCATGATTCGATAAAGAAGATATTATTTGATTGTTGTTAATAAATTGTATAATCAACGTGGTTGTCATTCAGCAAAAATAATATACTTGAGTTATCTCTTAAGAGATAAGCAGATGATTAGTTTCAAATGACGATACTTCGTTTCTAAATGAAGCAATCACATTAGTTTATTATTGAGTTGCACCTGAGGTCAATTATTTATCTGTCGCAAAATATCAGGAGAAATGTGGAATGAATAAACATTTCATACCGGTAGCGCAGGAAGCGAGTTTCTGGAATACGCCGCTTAAACAGCTTATTAATAAAATAAATGCATTTAGTGATAAAGGACTCTCATCACAAGAAGTCATTCAACGCCAGACACGCTTTGGGCTGAATACTGCAACTGACATAAATCGTGCATCGTTGTGGTGGCAATTCTTGTTACGATTTCGCAATCCTTTGGTTATTCTATTGTTAGTAGCAAGTGCAATTTCGGCGATAATGGGTGATATACCTAGCTTTGTTACTATAACAATTATAGTGATTCTCAGCGTCTCGTTTGATTTTTTTCAAGAAATCCGTGCTGAAAAAAATGTAGATGCTCTGCGTCATTCAGTGGGGTTAAAGGCTTGTGTGATCCGTGATGATGTCAGTTGCACTATTCCTATAGAGCAATTGGTCCCAGGGGATATTGTTGAACTATCAGCGGGTACATTAATTCCAGCCGACGGACGTTTAATTGTTTGTAAAGATATTTATGTCAATCAAGCTTTGCTCACGGGTGAATCTTTCCCTGTTGAAAAAAATGCAATAGATTTACTTAAACCTACCGAAGAGATTCCTGAAGCAATCAATGCGGTGTTTATGGGAACATCCGTCATCAGTGGTAATGGTAAAATGATGGTTATTAATACAGGTAAAAGCACCAAATTAGGTGGCTTAGCCGCATCACTCTCACAACGCCACCCACCTACAACTTTTGAACAAGGTGTAGAACGATTCGGGATATTAATACTACGCATTGCTATTGTTATGGTGCTGTTTGTTGTACTTGTAAATATCGTGTTTCATCGACCCATGTTGGAATCATTTTTATTTGCTTTGGCGCTTGCTGTAGGACTTACACCTGAATTACTGCCAATGATAATGACAATCACGTTATCTCGCGGAGCGATTCGCATGGCTAAAGATCGTGTAATCATTAAACATCTTCCTGCTATACATAATTTGGGCGCTATGGATGTACTCTGCACCGACAAAACCGGTACTTTAACTGAAGCAAAAATTAAGTTAGTTCATGTGTTAAATACGGATTGGCAGGAGAGCAATCAAGTATTCACCTTGATTTATCTTAACAGTTATTTTGAATCTGGAATAAAATCAGCTCTTGATCAGGCTATTTCGGACTACAGTAAACCTGATATCAGCATGTGGAGGAAAATTGATGAAGTTCCTTTTGATTTTGAACGAAGACGAGTGTCAGTGTTATGTGGTTCAGCGGATAAACATCTTCTGATTGTTAAAGGTGCGCCAGAAGATATACTGAAATTATGCACAAATTATAAAACCGCCGCAGGTGCTACGCAGCTTTTTGATCCAGGTAAGCGTGCTGAATGTTTTACAAAATTTGAAGCGTTAGGCGAAGAGGGATTTCGCGTGCTTGCAATCGCTATTCGCGAAATGGATATGAGGCATAATACAGCAATAATCACTGATGAAATGGCAATGATGTTTGTGGGTTTTGCCATATTTATTGATCCTCCAAAAATGGATGCTGCCCAGACTCTGCGCAGTCTCGCCGATGATGGTATACAAGTTAAAATAATCAGTGGAGACAATGAACGAGTTACACGTCATGTCTGTGATATGTTGGGATTTGATGCGGGGGATATTATCGTTGGCGATGAATTGACTTCAGTAAATGATGAAGCATTGCAAGTTATGATTGAAAAAACGCGTGTTTTCTGTCGAATTAATCCACAACAAAAAAGTAGAATCATTGCAGCAATTAAAAGAAATAAACATAGTGTTGGTTTTTTGGGAGATGGCATAAACGATGCCATTGCTCTGCATATGGCCGATGTCGGCATTTCGGTTGAAGGAGCAACAGATGCGGCTAAAGAAGCCGCAGATGTTATTTTACTGGACCATGATCTTTCAGTTATTCATCGAGGCATTATTGAAGGGCGGCGTGCTGTTGCTAATACTGAAAAATATATTTTAATGGGGAGTAGTTCTAATTTTGGTAATATGTTTAGCATGGCTGGCGCATCACTATTGTTGCCTTTTTTACCTATGTTGCCAATTCAAATTCTCTTAAATAATTTGCTTTATGATATTTCACAAAGCGCCATTCCGTTTGATAATGTTGATAAGGAAGCACTATCGAAACCAGTACATTGGGATATTCATCGTCTTAAACATTTCATGGGAGTGTTAGGCCCTATCAGCTCGATATTTGATTTTTTGACTTTTTTTGTATTATTACAATTGTTTCATGCTAATGAAATATTGTTCCATACTGGATGGTTTGTTGAATCAATCGTGACACAAGCCTTAATAATTTTTTCAATTCGTACTCGATTACCCATATTCAAGTCTAAACCAAATATCTTCGTAATCATTATGGCTGTATTAATTGCAACTGTGGGAATGATTTTACCTTTTATTGGAGTCGATAATTGGTTTGGATTTAAACCATTACCTACATCATTTTATATATTTCTTTTGTTTGCGGTAATACTTTATTTCATGTTAGTAGAAATTGTGAAAATCGTGTTTGTGCATTATGCAGTGATTCGAAATTAAATCGAGCATAAGCTTTCGATTAATGTGAAAAAATACTCATCACAAATGCAAGATATAATGGTTAGATATTAATGAAGAAACATTATCAAATGTGCAGATAAATCAA
>JANWKO010000212.1 GCA_025451335.1 Gammaproteobacteria bacterium | reverse complement strand
GTCAATTTCTTTTACAAAATGTAATATTAAAGGTAATCTGGTTGATTCTTGATGTTCTTTGGGGGATCCTTCCTGGTAAGCTTTTGTTTTTAATTCTGAAATTTCATCCCGTAATTTAAATCGTTGAAAAACTGCGATGACATTTTCATTTTTAGATTCAATAGCGCGGTCCAATGCTGTTTTGTTTTTGAATTTTTCTTCCATATTAGCTTTTGCATCTAATAATAATTCGATAATACGTGGATTACCTTTTGAGATGGCTAGAATAAGTGCTGAAGGAATGGTTTCATTCCTAATTTTTGGATCAGCACGTTTTTCAATTAATATTTTTATAATATCAACGTGTCCATCAAATATGGCTGAACATAGTGGATTATATGCTTTTCCATTTATAATGCGAAAATAATTGGGATCAGCTTTTTTATCTAACAAAGTATTTACGGTATTAAGATGACCATTTTTGGCTGCTAACATTAAAGGTGATAAGCCTGAGGGTGATAAATTTGGGTTAGCACGCGCATTTAATAAAATATTAACTACTTCAATATGACCATTAGCAGCAGCTATTAAAAGAGGGGTGTTATTCTTTGTAGTTGGTTGATCCACTTCTGTGTGTTTAAGTAACATTTTGACTATTTCAACATGTCCAAAGCCTGCCGCATGGTAAAGAGGATAAAAACCATCGGAATTAATCAAATTTGTTTTGGCGCCTTTTTCGATTAATTCAGACACTGTTGCAGTATCACCACATGCAACTGCATTAAATAACCAATTATTATTTCCACTATCCATTCTTTGGGTTCTATCAATTTTTTTTTCTGAATCTATGATTTTATGGATATTTTTCCAGGCAGGATTGCCTTGCCAGGCTGCTAATTTTGCCTCAGCATCTTTAAGATGGCTTTGATTCGTGAAAACGCGAGTCGAAAAAGAAGCGTAAGCATTTTTCGAAAAAGCCTTATGAACCAACTTAGCAACATCTTCTTCTTTCTTTACTTCTTTGACTGGAAGATGTTGCGCATCTATAACAAACCAAACTTGTTTTTTGGGATCGAAACCTACAGTAATAGTGTGATCTACACTGTCTAATAATAAAGTAAAAGGCCGTGTAAAATGAGGCTCTTTTTCTAAAGACTCGCGCAATGTAGAAAAATAAGTTGTTAGCTCAGATGTATCATAAATTCCAGTAATAGGTTTTTCATTGGTAGGATTTCTAACTTCAGCAATGCCAAATACGTCTTTTGGTTCATCTTTACCCTCTTTTATTTTCAATCTTTCGGGCATTAATAGAGGAAAAGTAAGATTGACATCTTGGCGACTTAGCGATCTTTGTTCTTTTTCATCGAAGAGATGTGGAGATTCATTAGGAAGAAGATGCAGAGAAACTCCGTTAAAAAAAGCAGGTATATCGACCAGATCGGTTTCTTCAGGAGAGAGTTTCGATTTTTTCCTCTTTTCTTCCGCAGCTTCTATCTCGCCAATAAAACCTTGAATTGCTTTCTTCGCCAAGCTTCTTCCTACTCTAATTTTAAAATCGGAAGGCATGGGATCTGATCCAATTTCTGCTTCGACTTCTGCATAAGCTTCATCAATTAAAGCTAATTTTTGTTCTGGATTATCTAAAAAAGTTGTTTTCGGAATATTTATAATTGAATCAAGACGTCTATCAAATGTCTCTCTATCGTCAGCCAAAGCAGCTTGTATTCCCATCGCGGCAATACCATAACATACTCCATGATCTTCTGTTCCAAATTTTAAGCCTAAACGAAGTTGAATAAGCCAAAAGTGTGTGCTAAATGGATAGAGCAAATCATCCCACTCTTCTAAGCTGCGAATTTGTGCCATGCGATACCCCTCATGTGGCCAAGCTATATTGAATCGGTTTATATCTAAATTATAGCATTCGCATAAATAACTAATTTCGTATCTTCATGAATATATTGGGAAAAAGTGTATTTTAATGATTTGTTTGATTATTCAACAAGCTATGTTTTTTGCCAAAAGAGAAATAAATCACCAGCCCGACGATTAACCAAATTGTAAAGCTTATCCAAGTGATTTTTGCTAAATGTGTCATCAAATAAATGCAGAAAATCATTCCCAAAGTAGGAACAACAGGATTCCAAGGTAATCTAAATGGACGTCTTAAATCAGGTTGAGTTTTGCGTAGCAAAATGACACCGCCAGAAACTAACGTAAATGCTAATAAAGTGCCCATATTCACAAGTTCAGCCGCTTTATCCATAGGCACAAAACCTGATATTAAAGTAATAACAATTCCAGCGGATAAAATAATTCGTATGGGGGTATGAGTTTGCATATTAACTCGTCCCCATTTAGCGGGTAGTAGCCGATCGCGAGAAATAGCTAAGCAAATTCGAGATAAACCAAAAAACATGACTAAAATAACGGTGGTCAAGCCCGCTACGGCTCCAGCAGCAATGATGCCGGCAGCGAAGGGATGACCAATCTGCAATAAAGCATTTGCGACAGGTGAAGGAACATTTAATTCTGTGTAGGGAACAATTCCAGTTAATAATGCTGAAACGATAATATAAATTACAGTACAAATTCCGAGAGAAGTCATAATGCCAATGGGCAAATCTCGGTTGGGATTAATGGTTTCTTCAGCGGCGGTTGAAACAGCATCAAATCCAATATACGCAAAAAAAACTAAAGCAGCTCCGTTCATTACGCCTTTCCAGCCAAATGGAAAAAAGTGATTCCAGTTATTGGGGTTGACATTTTGGCTGGCAACAATAATAAAAACAGCAATAGTTAATAATTTAATTGACACGATAAGGTTATTAATACGTGCACTTTCTTTTACACCAATGCAAAGAATGGAGGTTAAAAAAACAATAATAATAACAGACGGTAAATTAATTATTCCTCCATCGAATGGATTTTTAGTTAAAGGTTCAGGTAAATTAACATCTAGCGATTTTAACAAATCAATGACGTAGCCGGACCAGCCGATGGCAACAGTTGATGCGCCCATGGTGTATTCCAATAGCAATACCCATCCAATGATCCAAGCAATCAGTTCTCCAAAGGTGACATAAGAATACGTGTACGCGCTTCCTGCGCCACCAATGCAGGCAGCAAGCTCAGCATAAGCTAATGCGGAAAATAAACACGCAAAACCACAAATAATATAAGAGATCGTTATAGCAGGGCCGGCTTCTGTTGCAGCAGCAATACCTGTTAATACAAATACCCCTGCACCAATGATTGCACCAATTCCTAAAAAGATAAGATCGGATGCGGTTAAACATCTTCTTAGCGAATGATCTTCTTCTGGGTCATTAATAGGTTTTTTACGGAAAAGGTTTGTCATTATTCGTCCTTGAGATAATGCATATGATTAATTTATCACAAGTTATGAGGCTTATAACAGCTATTGCTCATAGTGAATTTTATAAATTTTGCGTCGCATTTGCGTCGTATTTGCGTCGCAAATTTGATATAATTTTATAAAAGAGAAAGGAGATTTACTATGAATCAAACAGATCGTTTATTATTCATCCTTCAAGAAGGTGAAGGATATGCCATTGAATTTAAAGAAAAAATATCGGATTTAGATCGAGAAATTGTTGCTATGGCGAATGGCACAGGCGGATCGATATTCTTAGGGGTTACCGATGAATGCAAAGTTAAAGGTATTAATCTCACTAATGAATTAAAAAGCCAAATTATAGATATAGCGCGGAATTGCGATCCAGGGATCAAGGTGGACTTGTTTTACTTTGACAAAGAAAAGGTAATAGAAATTCGCATTGCTGAAGGTAACGATAAACCATATCGCTGTAAAGATGGCTTTTTTTTAAGAATAGGGCCTAGTTCTCAAAAATTAAAACGCGATGAGATTGTAAATTTAATTAATCATTCAGGTAAAATTCAAATTGATCAAGTACTAAATTACAATTTTGATTATGCGCAAGATTTTTCAAATGAATATTTGCATGAATTTTTAAGATATTGCGGTATCAATACTCAGCTTGCTACGTCAGATATTCTTCTTAATTTGGGAGTAGTCAAATTAGAAAATAAGAAGTTAATTTTTACAAATGCGGGTATACTTTTTTTTGCAAAACAGCCGCAAAAATTTTTGCCTGAAAGCTACATTACTGCTGTTAGATATTCATCGTTAGACAAATTTTCAATTATTGACCGACAAGATATTAAAGGTAATTTGATTCAACAAATAGAAAATAGCATGAATTTTATTTTAAGAAATATTAGTGTGGTTGCGGGTATAACAAGTCGATCAAATCAGCGCGAAGATATTTACGATTATCCAATGGTCGCCTTGCGAGAAGCAATTACTAATGCGGTGGTTCATCGAGATTATTTTTATGATGGTTCTCATATTTACATTCATATATATCCAGATCGAATAGACATAGAAAATCCTGGTGGGTTATATAACGGATTAAAAATTGATGATTTAGGCAAGCGTAGTATACGCCGAAATAAGCTTATTGCAGATTTATTGCATCATGCAAAATATATAGAGCGAGTAGGCAGTGGTTTTGATCGAATGAAACAAACCTTAAATCAAAATAACAATCCGCCTATGGAGGTTCAAGCTACGAATTTTTTTGATGTGAGATTTTATAAGCGTCTTCCAGATCCAATGTTATCATCTCTTAGTTCTAGACAGCTTCTTTTATTTAGGATTTTTCAGGAGCGTCAACAAATCACTAAAAAAGATGTTTCTATAGCGTTAAATGTGAGTGAAGATACTGCAATTCGAGAATTAAATATTTTGCTAAAAATGGGCAAAATAAAAAAATTAGGTAAAGGAAAAGCAGTTTACTATATGCTTAATTAAGTCTTGACAGTTGACCAATGCATTCGTCAACTATCAAAACTTGACTCATCAATAACCCTCTCAGCCTAATCTTAATTCCGAAGAGGCTTCTTTGGTTTCTGTCACTTCGCAATTACTAGTGATTGGTGAATTTCCTCTTTTAACCAAATGAATAAGGGCCTCAGTACTCT
>JANWKO010000211.1 GCA_025451335.1 Gammaproteobacteria bacterium | reverse complement strand
TCATAACACTTACTCAAAGTTACCATAGATAACTATTAACGTTAATTTCCTGTTTCAACACATCATATCCACTAATAACAAAACTCAGGTTCCCAGGTTCATTTCTTCGCCGGCTAAGTTGACTAGTGAAGATCCTGTTCAAAATTAGGGAAAAATTATATAAACACCTTGTGATCGCGCATTAATTAAAATCTCCAGTCCAAAGACCGGAGATTTTCTTACTACTAAAATCATCACATTTTCTTAAATGATCGCAATACACTTCCAACAGGTTTTGGAGTGGATCCCGATGCTAAACGAAAAATGCTATAAGCTGCTAATGCCGCTCCACCTACTATAGATAAACCATACAAAGTTGGTTTTAAATAGGGATTAGGCGCATCTTTCTGATGTTTTGTTTTAGCAAAAGCAGATTTCTCTTTTTCCACTAGTGATGTTGCTGAAATCGCTTTAGCCATGGTTGCAGCGATATCACTTTTTTGTTCTGCTTTGCCATCTTCTTTGGCTGCATCAGCCGAAATTTCAGATGGTGCTGGTTTCATTTCAGTAGCGACAATATCTTTTACATCTGATTTTTCGAGTTTGACAGTAGGTATTTCTAAACTCTTGCTAACCATTTCATACACATTTGTCGAAAGACCTTTTTGTTGCAGAATTCGATGGAGTTCAGCACACATTAGTTTCTGACGGCCTTCATCATAGCGCTTCCATTTAGTGAAAGGAACAACGAGATCAGCAGCTGATTTTGAATTGATTGTATCCATTTTCAAAATTAAATCCGCTAAAAATCGATAACCTTCTCCTGATGCTGCATGAAACGAAGTGAGATTACGAGTCCATGGCCCAATTAATGAAAATAACTTATTAGGATTTTTAATATCAAAATCTTTGTGTTCTAATAATTTTTTAACATTAGAAAAATTATCCGGTGCTCTAGATGCGGCTTGCGCTTCAAACCAAAAATCCATAACCTGTGGATCATGATGCCATTTATTATAAAATCCTTCTAGTGCATCTGTACGTTCTTTGCTTTCAGAATCCATCAAAACGTTAAATGCAGCCATATTATCTGTCATATTAACGCCTAGAGATTGCATAAATTGCTGCATGGTTAGATTTCGAATGTCGGGATCATCCAGTTTCATTAAATAATCCAGACAAATGTTTTTCATGCTATGTTTTCCAGATTCTTTACTTTGTACCTGTCCAGAAGAAGATTTTTCTGTTGTATTGATTAGATTATATTCATCATATAAAGCATGAAAAACAGATCTAAATTCTTGTGCTAAGGTTGAAGATACAAATTTACGAACAGCACAAATAGCATCAACGTCAACAACCGTCATTTGATTTGCTAATTCAGTTTCAGTCGGTAAAGAAATCATTAGAGATAAAATTTCAAGATCATCAATTTTGGTGTTCAAAAACGAATGAAAAGTATCAATAAATTCCTTTGAAATATTTAATACTTTTTTCTGTTGATAATCTGCAATCAATGCTAGCAAAAATTTGCTGACATATTTTCGGCTTGCATCCCAACGATTAAATAAATCAGAGTCATGCTTGGCTAATAATTGTAAATCTTTATCACTATAAGCATAATTCAATTTTACAGGAGCTGAAAAATGACGTAATAAGGATGGTGTTGGTTTAGAAGTAATATGATCAAAATGAAATTCTTCGATAGGTTGTTTTAATAATAGTACTTTCTCAGATACAGCTGATTTAGATCCATTGACAAAAAGAGGAATGGACGTTCCTTTTTCATCTAATAATCCCATTCTTACGGGAATGGCTAGAGGCTTTTTATCGGGCTGTCCTGGTGTTGGTGGGCAACTTTGTTTTATTTTTAAAGTATAAGTTTGTTTCTCTTCATTATATTCATCTTCTACATCTATCACAGGTGTGCCAGCCTGATGAAACCAAAGCAGAAACTGCGAAAGATCTAATTTGGAAGCATCTTCCATAGCTTTTACAAAATCTTCAATGGTGACGGCTTGGCCATCGTGACGTTCAAAGTAGAGATCCATTCCTTTGCGAAATAAGTCTTTCCCTAATGTAGTTTGTAACATGCGATAAATTTCAGCACCTTTTTTGTAGACGGTAGTGGTGTAGAAATTATCAATTTCTATATAAGATTGAGGTTGAACAGGGTGAGATAATGGTCCTGCATCTTCTATAAATTGTCTATTGCGTAATGTGAATACATCATTGATGCGAGATGCAACAGAAGATATATCTTCAACAAAGGATTGTTCACGAAAAGTCGTTAAGCCTTCTTTTAAGCTTAATTGGAACCAATCACGACAGGTTATTCGATTGCCTGTCCAGTTATGAAAATATTCATGACCGATAGTTGCTTCAACTTCAAGATAATCACTGTCTGTTGCCGTTTCAGGTGTGGCTAAGATATATTTTGCATTAAAAATGTTTAAACCTTTGTTTTCCATCGCGCCGGCATTAAAATCGCTAACAGCAACGATTTTATACATATCAAGATCACATTCGCGACCATAATTATCTTCATCCCACTTCATCGATTTTTTCAATGCTTGCATGGCATGCGCACAACGATCGCCATAACCTTTTTCTGCATAAATTTGGAGTGTGATTCTTCTTCCTGACTTTGTCAGATAAAAATCTTCAATATAGTCAAAATCACCAGCGACTAAAGCATAGAGGTAAGAAGGTTTTTTAAAAGGATCTTCCCATTTTATCCAATGCTTTTCACCTATTTGGCCTTTATCGATTAAATTGCCATTTGATAATAAAATCGGGTATTTTTTTTGATCGGCTATAATAGTGGTTGTATATTTAGCCATAATATCGGGACGATCTAAAAAATAAGTGATGCGCCGAAATCCTTCTGCTTCACACTGGGTCGTAAAATTGCCTTGTGACTTATAAAGCCCCTGTAGCAAAGTATTAGCCTCAGGATTAATCGTTGTCTTAATTTCTAAAGAAAATTTTTCAGGAACGTTTGTAATTATTAAATTTTTATCGGTTACTATATACCGTGTCCAATCAAGTACCTTTCCATCTAATGAAATGGATTCAAGTTTTAAATCTTGACCATGAAGTATTAAATTATTTTCAATTTCTTTCATTTCAGGGTTGGCGCGAACTTCAAGATGAGAAGTGACGACGGTTGCTTTATCATCTAATTCAAATTGTAAATCCACTTTATCAATAAAATATTCGGGGGTTTTATAGTCGCGTAGGTAAGTGGTTTCTGGCGTTTCAGTTCTTTGCATAAAATCTCCTTTTTTATGATTTGATTATCCAACTAAAGTGTTTTAGGTTTTACATTAAATAATAGCAACTGTCGAGGGATTTTTTACTTGTTTTTTTCCAAAATGTAGTGTAAACTTAATATGTAGCTACAAAATAAAGCTACATTAATTGCGAGGAGGCATGGTATGCCGCAGCCATCCAGTGTAGGTAAACGTGAATTTATTCAACATACTAGTCAATATCTGAAAGAAGCAGAATTAACAGGTGGCATTATTATTACACATCAGAATAAGCCAGTTTTGAAATTAATTCGAATTGAGGATATTTCCATCAAAGATTTGAAAGGAAATATTACTCATTTAAAAATAGTAGGTGATATTAATGATCCTATATTACCTGGGTACGATGAATGGTAATTTTAGATACATGCGTTCTTATTGAGGTCAATAAAACAAGACCTCAATTTTCAACTAAGATAATGAATAAGATAGATGAAGGTGCATATATTTTGTCGATATCTTTTGCTGAAATTGCATGCAAAATTAAGTCTGGTAAGTTAGATATGAATCTTACAGCGGATGATCTGTATCATAAATTTATACAAATACCTACCATCGATATTATTAAAATTGGAGTTGAAGATTGGCTTGAATCGATTGATTTAGATTGGGACGAAAATCGTGATCCTGTTGACCGATTGTTAGTAAGTTTTGCAACTAAGAAAAAAATTTCAATTGTTACTTCAGATAAAAAAATAAAATCTTTTTACAAACAAGTTTTATGGTAAAAATTCAGCATATTTCTACCAATTTTTTTATGTTTAAGCGCGATTTTCAGGAAAACTCCGTTTATAAACTTTCAGCATATGCTCGCCATAAACAACTCGTGTATTAGAATCCGCCAAAGGTCTTGTCATTGTTGCGAGGAGCTCAGAAGATAGGGTCAGTGGGGTAACCACACTTGATAGATTTGGTTCGAAAAAAAATGGGACTGAATGTCTAATTTGATCTGAAACATTAATAACTCGATGCGGTGTGGCGAGAAAATAATTATTCGACCAAATTTGTAGCATTGTACCTATATTTACTACAAATGTATCAGGTATAGGTGGTGCATCTATCCATTCACCAGAGCAATTTTGCACCTGCAGGCCGCCCACTTCGTCCTGTAACAAAAATACTAAACATCCTGAGTCAACATGTGAACCAACTCCAATTTCAATTTCGGAATGTGTTGATTTCCGTCCTGGAGGATAGCGTAGCAAACGCAAAATGGCATAAGCATCTTCTGAATTGGAGCAAAATTGTTTGACAAAAAAATCTTCTTCAACCCCCAAAGCCAGTGACATAGCAAACATTAATTGTTCACTAAGTTTTTGCATGGCGGAAAGATATTCTAATATTGTCTTTTTCCAATTTAAGCTGTTTGAAATAGGCCATTGATTAGGACCTTGTAATATTAAATAAGGTTTATCAGCTGAAATATTTTGTGCAAGTTGTTCAAGACCTAGATCAAAGGTTTCTTTGAAATCTCGAATTCCTTCCGTTATTTCCGCTCCTAATTTTCCATAGCCTCGATAATGAGGAGAATTTGTAATACTTAACGCATCTTTTTCTTCTTGGGGTAAATCAAAAAAGTATTTGGTAGATGTAAATATATGTTGCATTAATTGCGATTGAATGCCGTGATTTTTAATATAAAAAAAACCAATGTTGTGACATACATCTCGTAAACGAAGAATGAATTGTTGTCGCTCTGTTATATTTGAATTTAGAAATTGATTGAAATCAAATATTGGGATTGAATGAAAATCTGATAAATTACTTTTATGCGATTTCATAATTTTTAATTATATGCAGTGATGAATTCATAAAACTTTCTTCTGCCAAAGCAATCGCCCCGCAAATCCCAGAGTTTTCATTTAATTCTGGTGGCACAATAAAATCATCCATGTGATTTAATATTTTTTCACATTTTAAATAACCATTTAAACATTTTATAACTTCGGCGCGTATTTTTGGGAATAAGTGAATTTGCTGCATAATTCCACCGCCCAAAATAATTCTTTTTGGTGAGAGTGATAGCATGTAATTTGCAATGCCCAACCCTAAATAATGAGCTTCTAAATCCCAAGCAGGATGATCGGGTGGTAATTCATATGCTGAATTAACTTGCCAGCGTTTTTCCATCGCAGGTCCCGTGGCTAAACTTTCCAGACAATTCTTGTGATAATTGCACACTCCAGCAAAAGAATCGCGGCTTGTATCTTGTGGAATAAGAATATGTCCCATTTCTGGATGCATAGCGCCATGGACTAATTTGCCATTTGACATGGCGCCTCCACCAATACCTGTGCCAACGGTTAAATAAATAAAATCACTTAAACCACGCGCTGCACCCCAACGGTATTCACCTATCGCAGCTCCATTTACATCAGTATCAAATCCAATGGGTAAATCGATGGCTTCTCTTATTGTGCCGACGATCTCAGTATTTCCCCAATTTGGTTTAGCAGCTGCTGTAATAAAGCCATAGGTCGGTGATTGAGGATCTAAATCCAAAGGACCAAAAATAGCAATGCCGATAGCTTTAATCAGCGATTTTTTTTGTACTTCACGGATGTAATCAATGACCTCATGCAACGTGCGTTGTGGAGTTTTAGTTTTTATAACAACTCGGTCTTTTAAATCATGAGGATTGGAACCATGAACACAAACAAATTTTGTTCCACCACCTTCAATGCCAATAAACTGATTCATAAAATTTCCTTAGATGTCTTGGACCCCGGCCTTTAGTTGAACGCCGTCGACCTTTGGTGCAACACCTCTAGCTATCCTATCTGCGCCAAAGGCGTGTCCTTATTGCTAATGAGTCAAACTGGCACTGTAAGTCAAAATTAATACAGATAATATAAGTGAAGCAATAGATAGTATGACTCGATTTTTAATAGCCGCTGAACAACCTTCCCATTCTTTATGACGCCAAGCCCAAAAATTGGAAGTTAGTATGATCAATACCATAAACAAAGGCCAAGCGATAACGGGTCCCAAGGAACCAATTAACGAAGACGCTTTACTATAAATTGCAACGGAACCAAACCAAAAGCATCCCATGATGATTCCAAAAATACTATTTTGGAATAACCCAGGTTTACTATAACGATTAAATGATTTATTTTTGGCATGCAAATACAGCATATAAAATGCATAAGGAATCAACGTGCAGGTGAGAAAAGGCGGCCAAATAATAATCGAAGCCGTAAATGGATCTATTCCATTTTCTAAAGCAGCTTGCTGCATATTACCAGTAATAGCAAAGGTATAATTTTGTCCAGCGGAGAATAAACCAGCAAGTATCGCTAAAAATACGCAGAAATGAAAATAACCTTTACTTGATTTTGTAGAAGACGAAACTTGTAGCCTTGATTCCTAGTCGCGGCTATGACCCGCTGAATAAGAAAGGAGTAAACCTATTAGAATAAAAAATAAACCAACAATGGTAGTGATGCCTGTAGGTGATAAAAGACTTTCCATATCCATCGTTAGCAGCGGCAGTAAACAACCCAACGCGGTAGCTAAACCGATTGTGACTACAAAGCTTAAACCTAATCCAATTGTGCGCAATGCAGTAGCAAAACAAATTTGTCCAACACCAAATAAAAATCCACCAATAATCAAAATATTCAATGTCGCTGTTGGCATCGAACGATAGATATCAATAGCTTGGGGATCTAAAAACAATACAGTCAACCAAGGCAAGAGAAAAAATCCCCAGATGGCATATGTCAACCATATATTTTCAAAATTCCACGTTTTAATATGTTTCGTTGGCAGGGCAAATGAACCATTCATAATGCCGGCGCCGATGCTGTAAATGAGTGTCAAGGTAACAGGTGTGAGCATATTAAAATCTCCTTATATTTTCATGTCGTTATAGCCCTTAATAGCTAGCTTAAAAAATCAACAAATCCGGGTTGATCAAAATTCCTCAGAGGACGCAGACCCCCTTCTCTAATCCTATCTACGCTGTAGGCGTGCCCTATGCTCGGCGAATTTTATACCATAAAAAAAATATTTCAAATATAACTTCTTACAATCTTTGCTAAAGATTCGGATTTAGCAAACTCAGGTATCTCTTTAATTAACTCCAATGTTTGACAATATTCCTGCATGCGAGCATAGCACCATTCACCATTATTGGTTTTTTTTATTTCTTCCAAAAGTATTTTTTGCTGGTCAGTCTCCATCGTTTTAAAAACATCGAATAATACATTTTCAACATCTTGTTTGATTGACGGAATATTTAATGAAGGAAGCAAAGAATTCACAAGGTCCCAACGTAATTTATTTGTTAATGAAATTTCATTAACAAATTGATTTAATAATTTAATATCCTCTTTTTTTGATAAATGTAAAATAACTTTCATTTTTACATCATTTAGATTATTAATATCATCAGATATTAATATTTTTTTTTCAAAATATCCCAAAATCTCTGCTAAGTTGCTTAGCGTGTAGTTTGATACCGTAAAAGAAAGATCCGCCAATCTGCTAATGACATTGTATACGAAATCATTTTCAAAATAGTGAAAAACCATTTTTAATAATTGTGGACAGAATAGATAGGTTGATAAATTAGCACAGTCTTTTAAGAAAATATTGGCAATTTTTTTTCTTTCTACTTCAGTTAATATAGGCGACAATACTTCCAAACTCTCTTTAGTATGAGATAATGAAATTTCTGTGTATTCGTTAATAAAATAATTAATTAATTCATCGCGTAAATTCTTATATTTAGGTAAATTGAAGTGAGTTAATAATTTATATAAAAATTGGCTGGAATTTGAAATATCTTTCATTTTAATGGCTTGTATTAGCTTTTGCATGATTGCTTCGGGATTTAAGTCTATACATATAGCCAAAGCGGAACAAAAGATATCATTATCTAAAGAATTTAATTCCATGCTGATTAATACATCGAGTATGGATGATAAGATTTCTTTGTCTAAGTTATTTTCATTGTTAATGATAATCGTAGCTAAAATTCTCAGTATTTCCTTAGATTCTTTAGCAGCTTTACATAATTCAGAAACAAATTTTGTTTGCTCTTGTTTGTTCAAAAGAATAAAAAATTGAGAAATAATGTCGCGAAGTTCTCGATGATCAGTAAATTTTTGAATTATATTGACGCCTGAGTAAATATCATTTTTTAAGAATTCCAAAATATTGATATTTAATTTTTTGTCATTAGGGGGTCCAATGGCTACTAGTTTTGCTAATTGCGAGGCACATGATAATTTCCATGTGTTATCGAAAACACTCCAAGGCTGATCAACCACTTCATGATAAAGAAAGGAATAAGAATCATCAAAAAAGGCTGGATTTACTTTTTTAATAAAAGGCAATATTTCTACAAATGATACTAAGGTATCCGTTCTGAAATAATTTGCTCGATATTGTTGAAGAGCGAAAAAAAGTTTTTTGAGATAATCCATGAATTCTGGTAAATTGTTGTCTTCTAAATTTTCAACACAAATTCTGGTTATATGTCTAAGGGCTTTAAACTTGAAAAGAGTATCTTGGAAAGAGAGGTCTTCGCGAATTGAATTTCCCAAGCGTATGAGTAAGGTTTTTTTCAGATTTGTTGGTAAAAATGACCAGATTAATCCAGCTCGCATGAGATCAATTTTTTCGGGAGATTTTTGTAAAGAAGTTATAATTTTTCTCTGATATTCCTGTGGCAAAGCTTTGAAATTCAAATAAACATTTTTATCTTTAATAACTTCAATTGCAATGCCTGGTAACCCAAATTTTTTCACTGTATTGCCCCGCTGCAGCAAGAGTTGATTTAATAAATCATTAGTTAAATGATCATATTTTTTTAGAATTTCTTCATCAAATTTGTATTCGATGGGATTTGATTGAGCTTGGAAAAACGATGGTTGCCGGGTTGTGCTCATTTTTTCTCCTCATTCTTTACATATAACTTCTAATAATCTTTGCTAAAGGTTCGGATTTTGCAAACTCAGGTATGTCTTTAATTGACACCAATGTTTGGCAATATTCTCGCATGCGTGCCCAACACCATTCGCCATTTTTAGTTTCTTTCATTTTTTCCATAAAAGTATTTTGTTGGTCAGATTCCATAGTTTTGAAAATGTCTAACAGTACATTTTCCACGTTCAGTATATTATTTTCATCATTTAAAAGAGGAAGTAAAGTATGTGCTATATCCTTACGCAGTTCATTAGTAATTGAGATTTCGCTGACAAACTTTTGTAATGTCCCAAGTTCCTTTTTTTCTGTCAAAATATTGACAACATTTTTCTTGAGATTATCAAGAATTTTTAAACCCTCAGGTTTCGGCAAATCTTTTTCAAAATAATTAAATAATACAGTTAAATTCGTGGTAGCACTTTCTACATTGTGATTGGAAAGAGATGAAAATTTGCTAATGCTGTTATATACAAAGTCTTTTTCAAAATAGGGAAAAATAGCTGTCAATAAATGCGGACAGGGAAGATCAAATGCTAAATCGACATCCCTGTTATTAATTAATTCAATCATAATAATGCTAAGTTTTTTTAATTCTGCTTCTGTAAAAATAGGAGTTAGGATTTCCATCTTATGCGGGAACAATGTGAAATAATGTGCAGTCTCAAATTGAGTTAAAATATGATTAATTAAGTCATCACGCAAATGTTTAAATTCAGGTATTTTAAAATAAGGAATGAATTTATCTAAGAATTGACGAGAATCTAAAATCTTACCTTCTTTCATATTATCAATCAGTTTTTGCATTATGCCGCTAGGATTTAAATCAAGACAATGCGTTAAGGCTAAACTGATGGTTTCAACAAAATACGTATTTCTAGAATACAAATTTGTATTTAATAATACTTCGACAATAGGTTTTAAAACTTCTTTCGGTATATTATCTTTGTTATTAATGATGAGTTTGGCTAAAATTAATTTTATTTGTATTGATTTATAAACATCTTCTTTATCAATATCTTTACACTTAGACAAGTCTTCAAGGACATCTCTGATAAATTTGACTCTCTCCTTCGAATTTAATAATACAAAAAATTTAGAAATAATCGCTTGAAGAATTCTGTCATCGGTAAAATCTCGAGTTGATTTCACATAAGAATAGATATCATCATTAAGAAAATCTAAAAGATTAATTCTGCATCTGTTACCTGACTGCGAATCAACTGTGATTAATTGCATTAAAGTAGTTATGCATTGAATTTTCCAATTATTATTTCTGTTATGCCATGGAATATTTACTGCTTCTTGAGAAAACAATACAAAAAATTCATCAAATAATGAAGGCATCAGCTTTAAAATTATAGGGGCGATGTCTTTGATTAAAATTGGAATGGCTGGTCTTGATGTATTAACTGGTTTTTTTAAGACATTTAACAATTTTTTTAGAAAATCAGTTAACTCAGGTTTTATTTCTGATTCAATATTTGCAACACTGTCCATTGTTAAATTTGATAATGCCGTGATAGCAAAGAAATTTTCTAGTCGTCCAGGTTCTTGCTCAATTAAATTTCTCCAGAGAATAAGCAATGTTTTTTTGAGTGTTGTTGGTAAGAAAATCCATATTAAACCTGCCAAAACCGGATCGATTTTATGT
>JANWKO010000210.1 GCA_025451335.1 Gammaproteobacteria bacterium | reverse complement strand
TTGCTGCCAAGTCAGATGGCTCCATGACTGGAACATGGGTATTAAAAGGTGAAAATATCATTGGCAATGAGCATTGTGTAAAACAAAGTAGCTAGTATTTATTTCAACAATGCTGAAAAATTTTCAAAGCCTCAGAAGAGGCTTAAGTTTTGTTATAATTAATTTCAATAAAATTTTTTGCCCAAATTTGACAGTTAAAATCATAACGAAAGAGATTTCTTTAGGTGGGATAGTTCATAACGAAAGAGATTCATTAGGCAGGACATTTAAGAGAATTTAATCTCTAGCATGGATATAGGTGGTATCTATGAAAAAAATATTGGGTCGCATAATCATTTCACTCGCAATATTTTTATTTTTAATTAATCCATTGTTTGCGGAAAATGATTCAGATCTTGTAATCAAAGGATTGAATGACTTTACCTTCGATTTATATAAAAAAATGGGTAATTCTAATGATAATATCATTGCATCACCGTATAGCTTGTCTTCATTATTATGCATACTCACTGTAGGAGCATCTGGCAATACGCAAAATCAATTAAAACATATTTTGCATATGGAAAATGTACTTGATAATAAAAATATTATTAATACCATGAATCAAAATATCACGTCAGATTTTTTAGCAGCAAATGCGATATGGGCAGTCAAAACTATTTCATATAAAAAAGATTTTCTCGAATTATTAAATCAAAGTAAAGCGAATCAATTTCATACTATAGATTTTGCATCTAATCCAGATAAAGCGAGGGAGATAATAAATAAATGGGTGGCTGATAATACAAAAAATTATATCCAAAATTTAATTCCTCAAGATGGAATTACTTCAAGCACACAATTGATATTAACAAACGCACTTTATTTTAAAGGACTTTGGGAAACTCCTTTTGATCGTGATAATACACAGCAAAAACCATTTACATCAGCTGAAAGCAAGCTCTTGGTGCCAATGATGGAAAAAACCGATGATTTCATATATGCGGAAAACTCCACATTGCAATTATTACAGTTACCTTATGCTAATAGCAAAATTGCCATGGTTATATTATTACCCAAAGTCAATCATACTTTAAACCAAGTGCGACAAGGTTTAAATTTTTCTTTATTTACGCAATTGATACAATCAGCAACCACAACTCAAGTTCATCTTTCGCTACCAAGATTTAAATTAGAATCTAGCTTTGATCAATTAAGCAATGATTTGATGAAGATGGGATTAACAGATCCATTCAATCCAAATAAAGCAAATTTTTCTAATATGACAGATGAAAAACTATTAATATCATCAGTCATTCAAAAAGCCATAATAGCTGTTGATGAAAAAGGGACAGTTGCCGCAGCTGCGACCTCAGTCCAAATGGTCGCAACGGCTGCTTACGAACCCACTCCTCCGCCTATTGAATTTAATGCAAATCACCCTTTTTTATTTTTGATATATGATACCCAGTCAAAAATTATCTTATTTATTGGGCAAGTTGCTAATCCGAAGTAATCAAATTTATCAACTTTAACAAAAGGCTTCTGCAATATCTGCCTAAAAGTCGATGGCATCTAAAATTTATTTAAATGGCACACTTTTTAAGTGACAAAAGGAGCATATATTTTTTTAACGACATCAATATTACTCAAAAAAGTTACATCATGAGAAATTACTATCATAGCTCCTTGATAAGCTTTTAATGCCGATTCAATACTTTTAATACTGTCAAGATCAAGATGATTAGTAGGTTCATCTAAAATTAATAATTGTGGCGGACAATTCGACATTAAAGTGCAAGCAAGCAAAGCGCGTAGTTTTTCTCCCCCGCTCAAATTTTCCACTTTTTTTTTTACAGTTTCATTTTTGAAAAGAAATTTTGCCAGCGTTGCATAAGCTTCGTTTTCATTAGCACTTGGATTGAAATGCAAAAAATTATTAAGAATGGTTTGTTCGTAATTAAGCAAACTGGCATTTTGATCAAGATAGCTAATCCGATTTGTTCCAAGATAAATTTTTTCTGCAGTCAGCGGTTGATTTTCAAGTTGTTTTAAAATTATTTTGACTAACGTTGTTTTTCCGCTTCCATTTGGACCAATTAAAGAAATTCGTTCAGGACCCATGATCTTCAAATTAAAATTTTTAATGATTGGTTCAAAGGAATTCTGATAGGAAAAATTTAAATTCTCAATTTCTAATATCATTTTACCATTAGGAACATGAGTAGCTGGAATATTTAAGTTAATCTCTTCCACAATTTCAATTTTATTTTTAGCCTCTTGCAATTGATTTTCTATTAATTCTAATTTTCTTTCACCTTGCATTCTAATACGACGATTAGTGCGCTCACTGCGTCCTTTTGCGGATTTAAAACCAAGTTTATCGTAACAACCTTTTGCTTTAATTTCCGCTTTTTTTGCACGAACCCCTTTTGCCTGCGCACGCTCATGACGCTCTCTGCGTATTTGCACTAGTTTTTTTGCATCATCTAAGATTTCGCGTCTAGCTTGCAACATACTATCAGCAGCGTTTTTCTCTACTTCTTTTTGTTTAGCATAATCATCAAAATTTCCGCCATAAATGAAAGCACCGCGTGAATTGAGCTCGATGATTTCATCTAGTAAGTTTAATAAAGTTCTATCATGGCTAATAACAATCAATGCTCCATGATATTGCTCAATAGCATTATATAATTGCTGACGACCCACATTGTCCAAATGATTAGTCGGCTCATCTAATAATAGAATATCTGCCTGAGAAGAGAATGTTTTTGTGAGTAAAAGACGTGTCATTTCTCCGCCGCTCAGCTGTTCTACTGGCGTATTGAATGCAAAATGCTGTAAACCAAATAAAGCTAATTGATTTTTTAAGCATTCTTCCAAATCCCATTCTTCATTTAATACAGTATAATCTTCACTATCAGTACTACCATCTTTTATATTTTGCAATGCTCGAAGTTTTTCTTCGTAACCAAGCAGATTTGCAATTGATTTCCCTTTAAATCCATCTGTTTGTTGAGGCACGTAAGCCAACCTACCTTCAACTTGAATAGTGCCTGAATTTGGATACAAATCTCCTGTAATTAATTTAATCAGACTAGATTTGCCAATTCCATTTTTCCCAACCAAACCTGTTTTGCAATGAGAAAAAGTCAACGAAAGATCGTTAAACAATGGTTTAGAAGAAGGAAGAATAAAATTTATATGTTGAATCAGTATTCGAGGATAATGCGTCATAATGTTGTTCCTATAAGTTAAAAACGAACTTTCAATAGGTTATTGAAAGCACTTCATATAGAAACTTATTTGCGCATTGGCTGAATACCTCGGATTGGACATTTATTGAGCATATCATAAATTAATGTAACTCGAAATGCAACATTTTTGAGAGGTATTTTGAAAATTTCCATGCCAGCAAATAATTCAGAAAAACTTTGTATTGTAATCTTAAAAAATTATAGAAGTTTTTATCTTATTGATTATATTATTTATTTTTCTGTGATTGATCAAATATAGAACAAATAAATTGACAATTTTTGCTCAGTTTGTTAACATTTTATTCAGTCGAATTTTAATTTTATTGAGGTTTATATGCCGAAATCCACACGAAAAGGTCAACAAAAAAGAACCAATGCTCGCAGCTCAGCTCAACCATTTCAAAATTTGGATGAAATACCAATGGTAAATAGCCAGCCAATAGGTGACCTAACAAGAAGAGAACGAAAAGAACATATTGAAAGATATTTAGCTAAAAAGCACAGTAGAAAGATAGCTACAGGCCCTGACATCAAACGTAAAGCTGCTCAAAAACAAGCGCAGAAAAGAATTAGAGTTGGTGGAAAACAAGAATCAACAGAAACTGGATTAAAAATTTTAAAAGAATTATATGATGATGGAAAATTAAATAACTTGACATCAGATCTCAAGATTCAAACTTCTTTCGGTAAAGCCTATATACCCCTCCAAAAAGCTCAAGAATACGTTAAACGTCAATCATCCCGTATAGATGAAACTGAATCATATAGACAAAAAGATTTTCCAAGGGTGCCTGTTCATGAAGAAAAAAAAGAAACGCCTATTAGAGTAGGTTCCCGAAAAAATCCCCCTAGAAATAAGGAAAAACCATGGGTAAACAAGGAAAAAGAATTGCTAACTTTCGAAGAACATTATGAACGAGACATGCAAAGACATCGTGCGCTAGATATGCAAGGAACTGCTAGTCAATCAGCTCAACGTGAGGAAGTTTCACATGCAATTCCTATTCAAGAAAGAAAACAAGCCGATACCGGCGCTATAAGCCTGTCACAAGCACATTTGCTAGCTGAACAAAGTGAAGTTCGAATAGGTGCTGATTCGTATTCGCCTATTGATTTCTCATTTACCTCGCCGGTTGTTGAGGAAGATAAATTTGATGTTGTCTCACCGGTTGTTGAGAAAGATAAATTTTTCGATGGTATACCAGAGTCATTTCGAGGTGATGAACCAGAATTCCCAGCTGAACATCAAAACCTATTCTCTATTGATAGAGAACGATCAACTGATGATTTAACTCAAGATGATATGACTGTAGAGGGACTTCCTAAAATTGCAATAGATGAACCTGAAAAAAAATCTGATGATATGGCTGTAGAGGGACTTTCTGAAACTGAAAAAGTTGAAGAAAAATCTTCAGATGTAGAAGCAATAAAAGAAGGATCTAAGGATCTGCTTTTGCCTGGCTGGAGTATGTTTGGCGATAGCTCACCAAGAAATTTGAGATTAGCTGGTTCAACCGCTGTTGGCTCACCTTTATCTGAAGTTGAGAAATTGTTTGTCGGTAGTTTTTCATTTACTCAATCTCCAAGAAATAGCATGTTCGGATTAAGCCCGCTAGGTGATAGTCATGATGGTGATAAAGATGCTGTTATGACAAACGGAAAACGAGGCTCATTCTAAAAATTATGAATAGATCGAGTACCTAATAATTGGTACTTGATCTGACCTTCACCTTTAGACAATTTTATAATGGCTGCGTTATCATTGTTAACAAGCCCTAAATCAATTTATAGTTATCCATGCAGTATGAAAACAAAACTTGCCTCTAACTCATTCAATATGCCGCTAGTTGGTAGATTCTGTCAAATTAACAGTATATAATTCTAGATCAATGGACATTTAAAAGCTTACACGTTCCAAAATGGAGATTGGGTATGCTGTCAAGAATTGCTAATAGATCTCTTCTTTTTAAAAATATTTCACAATCAATTTTTTTTAAAACACGTTATCCCTTTATAAAAGCAATTGATGTATGGGCAACAACAGGAGCACGTTTAAAACTAAATGGTTTATCTTCGAAGACCTTTTCAACTCTATCTAATGATACGATTAAAGCATTGCAAATTGATGTGCCCATGAAAGATCTTCCAAATCTGATTCAATTTGCAGATCAACTCTATGCAGGTCATGATAATGCTTTTGGTTTGCATAAGCAAAAACCGTATAAAGAAGGGCACCCTCCTCTTCCATCGCAAATGAAATACTGGTTTCGAGGTCATGCTTGTGATAATTGGGATTTAGTACCTACTATATATCGTCATGAAGAATCTGAATTTAAAGGCTATCTGGAAAGTCCGCTAGTAAAAGGATTTCTTTTACAACACCCTGACAACAATCTACAAAATTTTAGTATGTTAAAAACATTAAGCAAAATGCAGCATCATCGTTATCCGACACGATTATTGGATTGGAGCAGTAATATTGTTTATGCAGCGTATTTTGCTTGTAATGACATACGATATGATGCTCATGACGGACTTATTTGGATTTTAGATCCTTTTAATTTGAATGTATCAGCCAGCTTATCTAGAAAAGCCGTAGGACTAACATTAAGCAACTATTTTGATACCAGAATTCGTTCTTATCAATCTATAGTCGATAATTTTGAAGAATTAATTGAATATGCTGACAAGTTGATGAAATCAATCAACAAACCACAAGAATTTTATAGTCTTCAAGATCTAATTATCTTCTTGGAAAAATGCTTTAAAGATGGAGATTCAAATGATTGTCTAGCAAAAAGGTTGCAATATTCTATTGCGGTGGATCCTGGACACGTCGATGCTAGATTAGCCGCTCAAAAAGGTAAATTTACGCTAGCCTCTGGAAAACATTATTTTAACCGCGCTACATCTCAAGGCACATTATTTGCAAAACCCATGCATCTAATTGAGCAAAGCAAAAAAATAAAAACAGAAAAAGATGTTTCAATATTAAGATGCATTAAAATAGAAGCGCAGTACAAGCCGTTAATTAGAAAACAATTACGCGATATATTAGGCATTGATGAATCATCTATGATGCTCGATTTAGATTTTCATGGCAATGTTGCTGCCAATATTTACTCCTATCACCGTTAGTATTTTTTTCAAAAGGAGTGCCTCAATTTGTCACGCATGAAAGCAAAATTAAGCGGTATTTCTTCACACAAAGGCAACCTATTAGATAAAAATATCGTGCTTCCTATTAGTGTTGGACAGCCAGCCCATGAAGGTGAAAAACTTCAAGCCACTTTGCGGATGATTGAAAAACGATTTTCTCAGTGTGATATTTTAGTCGCTGATACACTGCAACGACATAATCTTTTGAATCAATTTTCTGAGTTAGAAGCATATCAGATGGCACTTTTAGAGGGCGATAATTGGCTAAATAGAAATAAAATACACTTAGATTCTTTTTGCATTCCTCATAAGATTATTAGATGGGACGAATGCATTCAAGGACAAGTCTTTAAAGAATGCTTAGATAATATAAACAACCACTATCAAAATAATTTAGACTTTCAAAATGCATTTTACCATGATATTAACTTTTTCAAAAATCGGTACAAATATAGCTTAAATCAAAATGAATTCTCACTTGAAAGTTTAGAAAAAAATAGTTTATCTTATCTTTTGGAAGAAACATCTGTTGTTCTTTCTTATTTTATTGATAAGCAATATCATTTTATTCTTTATCCAAGTCAAATTCCTAAATCGATATCAATGTGTAGAGATTTATTCATCGACCCAAATAATCCAAATCTTATACGAAATTTAAAAATTTATTTTAAGAAAATCAAATTGGATACTTTGCAAACTGAGTCGCAAGAAATTATTGAAATTTAAAATCCATAGACCGGAGAAAAATTGATATCACAATAAACCCATAAACTTATTTAGCTCAGCAATATCCATATAAATCTCACTGTATTTTTTTGATAGAGAAGTGTATTCTCACACGCATTCCTATCCAGTTATGAACATTCACGAACATGTTTGATGGATTAAAAAGCATTCACAAGAAAAATTTTAATCATCCTAAATTCGGCAGCTCAACCCGTAGCGAGGAAGGTTAATGTGTTGAAGATAGAGACTTTTTTCTCTTCTTTTTTGTGAAGCAGTACTCACCCGTACTGTGAACAAAAAAGAAGAGAAAAAAGTCTCTAGATTCAGCGCAATAACCTTCCGCAGTAGGGTTGAACTGACGAATTTAGGATTATAATTAAGGGAATAAAATGTTTCGAATTTTTAATTTATTCAAGAGTAAAGCACCTGAACCAAGCTCGATCATCGAAGAAAAAACCCCGCCATCGATTTCTATCGTTACCGATTCCTCCAAACCAATTGAGTTGATTGATAAAAGAACGGGAAAATTCAATCCCGCAAGTGTTTCAGTGGGTGTCATTGTAAGTGGGGAATCGTCTTTAGTAGCTGCAGCCTGGAATATGAGAGATAAGGACACTAAATGTTTAGAAATCTGTATCAAAGACAATGATAAAGATGGAGATGACTTTTTCAACTCCACAGCTTATCGTATTATTCAATGCTCAGGAAATATAGTCGCGATTGGTTTATCAGTCCGCCCAGGTTGTACGGCCTCTGAGTTGTCAAAAATGAAACGTAATTTTCCTAATATTAAATTTTGGGCTTCCTTGGGTTTGACGCGCGGTTATATCCCTGAAAAAGAGCAAAGCCCCGCTGTTTTACTCTATTCCGAGACCAAGCAACTGTTGGAAAATACGCAGAATGAACTACTCACCAAAGAAAAAGAACAGGAAACCAAAGATAACGAATGGAAAATAGCACAAACCAGATTCAAAGGTATAGAAAACGAGTTCAAGATTGAAGAAAAAGAATTCAAAGAAACAGATGGCAAAGATATCTCTTCAGAAATTGGGGAAAAACAACTTGAACGGTTAAAAAACCTTCAAAAAATCAACCTTAAACGTCAACAATTCAACAAAGCTCATCAAGACTCTGCCGAAAAAGAAATTCAATTCTTAGAGACAAAGTTTAAAACAGACGATTTGAAGCACAACTTGGAATGTTTAGCTGACCAATTAAAAAACTTGGAAGTTGTATGTGAGCGTGAAGCAAGGTTAAAAGCTTCCATGCACGATGCTAAAGATCTAGAAGATGCTAAATTACAATTGGGTGATGTCGTTATCAGTGGCAATCGAGGAGTAGTGGAGGTTTCTGAACTTCCGAATGGTACTTTAAATTGTACAGAGCCGCACTTACCTGGCTCTGCTTGGCTAGGTGCCATGAAAAGCGTAGAACAAGAAAGCAAAATGTTGAAATTTCATCCCATGGTCAAAAATATGGAATATATTACACATCAGTTTCCAGAGAATAAACAAAAAGATTGGCAAAAACCCAAAGATTTAGAATCCACTCGAAGTTCTCGTGTTTTCGAGAGTGTCATCCCTGTGATTGAAGAATCTTATGAATATAAGACTAAGAATTTTTTTGATAAAATTCATCAACTCTGTAAAGATCAGGGTGCATTGTGCATCGACTATGAAACCTCAATGCCATTGGATGATACCAATTTTATGATCATACGTGGCATCAATGAATACATTGATTACAAAAGAAATAAAGATCTCAATTGGTGGGAATTTCAACATTACGCATCTTGTGCAGCAGTTGGGTATCTTAGAAGTGTTTTGACTCATATTTCACCTGCGCCAAAATTGATATCCGATGTGGATCATGATATTTCTCCTGTAAAAAATCCATCAACCAGAATGGATGAACAAAAGGATGATCAAGAACAAAAACGACGTCGGAAAATGTGAACTAGTCTGCTGTCGCACAAAGATGCGCAAAGCTTCATGTTCCTGATAGAAAATCAGATAGAGATGCATTAATAGCAGCAACAGCTTTAGTTCATGGCATGACTGTAGTAACAAGAAATGTAAGTGATTTTGACCAGACGGGTGTTGAAATTTTAAATCCTTGGAATAAATAAATAATATTAAAACTTGGATCTAATATACTGGCTTTACTTGAATTTTCAAAGCATGAATTTCATGAGGAATTAAATCATCCAAGATAGCATAGATTTTTCTGTGATTTTCAATTCGCGACTGATTTGCAAAACAATCAGCGGAAATAATAACAGTATAATGCCCTGCTCCACCTTGGCTGCCAGCATGTCCTTTATGCTTTTCGCTATCATCAATGACTTGCAATTGTATAGGAGAAAAAGCTTGTTTAAGACGTTGTTCAATTTGTTGAATACGCTGCATATTACTTCACTTCCGTCATATAGCGTGCTAAATAAAAAGCTTGCATCACACTGAATAAAAATAACAAACCTAAAATACCGTATAATTTAAAATTGACCCAAGCTTCTGTACTGTATGTGTAAGCAATCCAAATATTAATTGTACCTAATAGAATAAAAAATACAGTCCAAGCTAGATTTAATCGTTTCCATACAGCTATAGGTAATGATGCTTTACCTTCCAACATCGCTTCTAACATACGCTGCATCAAGGGTTTCTTACCAATGAAATGGCTGAAGAACAATACAACACCGAAAATCCAAAATACGATAGTCGGTTTCCATTTCACAAAAATAGGATCATGAAAATAAAGCGTCATTCCACCAAAAACAAGAAATACGATAAGGGTGATTAATTGTTTTTTATCTATTTTTTTAAACCAAAATGAACTGATGCCAAATTGCAGAGCACTAATCGCAATACCGACAGTGGTTGCAACATAAATGCCATACCATTTAAAAGCAACAAAAAATAATAATACTGGTAAAAACTCATATAAAAAATTTAACATTTGTATGATTCTCATTTTAGTAAATTTAACTTTAATCTCAGCCGGCTGTTCCGCAACTTCAACATGAAATTTCACATGTCACAATAAATTCTACCGCAAGTTAGGTTTAATTGACGATAAATTAAGTTTCAGATGGAACCATATTCTCAGGCTCATTTACCGTTATACGTCTAAACCTAGCTAAAAAAGAATATGCCACTGGCACTACGATTAATGAAAAGAACGTACCAATAAGCAATCCACCTACCACTACCCAACCAATTTGATGTCGAGTTTCCGAACCAGAACCGGTCGCTAATGCTAGCGGTAGCGCACCCAACACCATCGCAGCTGTTGTCATCAAAATCGGTCGCAATCGCGCTGCTGATGCATCAATCACAGCATCTTTAATCGATTTACCCAAAGCTCGCTGGCGATTAGCAAATTCGGTAATTAAAATACCATGTTTTGAAATTAACCCTATTAATGTAACTAAGCCAATATTACTATAAATATTTAAACTTCCGCCGGCAATTTTCAATAACACTAGGCCACCAATCATAGCAAAAGGCACGGTTAATAAAATAATAAGTGGATCAATAAAGCTTTCAAATTGCGCCACCAATATCAAATAAATAAACAATAAAGCCAGTAAAAAAGTCATTCCCATTTTGCCATTCGATTCGAGGAAATTTTTTGCCTCACCTGCAAAAGAGTATTTCGTATGATCAGGTAATATTTGTTTAGCAATGGCTTGTAAAGTCGCTATACCTTCTGCCAAGGTATAACCGGGTGCCAACGAAGCTTGCAATGTATCCGAACGCATGCGTTCATAATGTGGAAACATTTCTGGACTGGTTGTTTCTTTAATAGTAATTAAATCCGACAAAGCCACCATTTTATTATTTGCACTTCGCACATACAATTGTGAAATTATATTTGGATTGGCTAATGCCTCTTTATTCATTTGCATAATGATATCATATTGATTACCGCCATATTCAAAATGACCTACATTACGCCCAGCCAATAATGTTGAAATTGTATTGGTGACATCCTGCATCGATACACCCATGTCTGCCAATTTTTCCCGATCCAGTTTTAATTCAAATTGTTCACCATCCCATTTTAATCTGCTATCAACACGCTTAAAAACATTGGTTTTCTTCGCTGCAGCAATCATTTGCTGCATAATTTGGTGCAAATCTTTATATTCCACCGATGACATCACTTTCATATCAATATTGTCACCATCCGATCCAGCAGACCAAGCCAAGGGGGACTGAGCAGGATTAACATAAACATCAACACCAGGAAAATTCTTAACTTTTTCCCCTAACTCATTGGCAATTTCTGCCGTATTTTTTTCACGTTTATTCGGTGGCACCATATTGATAATTTGAAATCCTCTAGAAGGCGCCCATGAACCGAGATGTGTCAGATACGATTCAACTCCCGACATCTTTTTATAAATCTCTTCCAATTGCTGCGCATAAGAATTAGTGTATTGAAAACTTGCATTACGTGGGGCAGCAATAAAAACATTTAACTCGTTCATATCTTCATTCGGTGCTAATTCTGAAGGTAAAAACTTAAACATGAAAAATCCCAACGCACCTACCACAGCTAATCCAAGCAAAACCCATCCTCTTTTTGACATGATTTTTGCGAGCAAATGACGATAGGATTCTCGCCATGTTTCCATACGAGAAGTTAACCACTTTTCATAACGACTGGAATTTTGCTGTGGCTTTAAGAATCGAGAACACATCATGGGTGATAACGTTAGTGCCACAAAACCCGATATAATGACTGTGATAGCTAGTGTCAAAGCAAATTCTTTGAAAATGGAATTTAAAATTCCCGCTGTCATCGAAATCGGTGCATATACCGCAGCTAATGTTAAAGTCATCGCAATAATAGGAAAAATGATTTCTTTTCCACCTTTTATAGCAGCTGCAAAAGGTTTTAAACCAGACTCGATATAACGCATAATATTTTCTAACATGACAATCGCATCATCCACAACCAATCCAATTGCCAAAACAAATGCCATCAACGTAATGGTATTGATGCTAAATCCCAACCAATTCATAACGGCAAAAGTACCAATCAAACAAACAGGAATCGTGACGATCGGAATTAATGCGGCACGCCAACTCGCTAAAAATAA
This sequence comes from Gammaproteobacteria bacterium, assembly GCA_025451335.1. GTDB lineage: Bacteria > Pseudomonadota > Gammaproteobacteria > DSM-16500 > DSM-16500 > JAJPGW01. Next base: position 15,460 of record JANWKO010000210.1, on the reverse strand, counting down.
AAAAATGACAATCAAGACTAAAAAAATCGCTTCAAATAATGATTCATACACATGATTGATTGACGATTCAATGTAAGCTGATTGATCGAAAACAATGCTCGCCTGCATACCTTCTGGTAATGTTTTTTGAATTTTTTCAAATTCATTTTTTGCTAACTGGGCCACTGATAAAGGATTTGCTTTGGATGATGGCACAATACCAACAGCTAAAGCAGCTTGGTTTTTTATTCGCAAAGAAGAATCGCTATTCGCTGCATCAACGACTGCTAAGCCAACATCTTTTAACCGTACCGTGTTATTTTGATCATGCCGTAGAATTAAATCGTTAAATTCAGTTGCCGAATTCAATGTTTCATTCGTGATTACACTATAGTAACGAGAAGTGCCTCGAATTTGACCACTAGGAACATGCACATTTTGTTCAGTTAACACGCGATTAATATCTGAAACCGCCACATTAGACGAGGCCATTTTCATAGGGTCCAGCCAAATATGCATAGCGGATTCACGCTCACCATAAGTTAATACGCCAGCCACTCCCTCAAGCGATTGCATTCGCGGATAGATAAACTGTTTTACGTAATCACTTATTTCTTTATCCGTTTTTTTCTTATCATTAAAAGCAAAAAATATAATGGGAGTACTATTGGCATTATCCGCTTTACTCACTGTTGGTTGTTTTACCCCTGTTGGCAACCCATTTTCCAAGCGCTGCATTGCGCTGCGAACATCTTCCACTGCTGTATTAATATTGCGTCCCAATTTGAATTCTAAATTGATAGTACTCGAGCCCTCTTTACTATTCGATGAAATAGTATCGACACCCTCTACGCCAGTTAATGCATTCTCAAGAGGCGTAGTAATTTGACTTTCAACTAAACTTGCACTCGCCCCTGGATAAGAGGTGTAGATAGAAACCGTTGGAAAATTGATATCAGGAATCCAACGCAAAGGTAAATTGCCATAACCAATTAACCCCACTACAGTAATGATTAAACTCATCACGATAGTAAAAGCTGGTCTTTTTACGCAAAATTCAATGAGATTCATACTTCACTCTTGGGTTTGACAGGAGTACCGTCTTTAATTTTGTGTTGTCCTGATGTAACAACCACATCATTAAGCGATAAGCCTTGCGTTATTTGCACTTGATCTATCGTTCTTTGCCCAATTTTCACCGGAACAGCGACTGCTTTTCCTTGAATAACTTTAAATACTTGTTGACCATCAATTGTCGCGACCAAACTCACTGCAGGAATCATTAAAACATTACTATCTTTTCCTAAGACATGTTTGACATTGACAAATAATCCGGCTGTTAGCATTCCGCTTGCATTAGGCACATCTGCATAAAGTGAAATCGTTCGATCTTCGGTATTAATAGTAGGTGCGACATAAGCAACATGACCAAAAAATTCTTTACCTGGATAAGCTGTAGTCGTTAACGTAACAAGTTGACCTTTTTTAATGTGTGCAAGATATTTTTCAGAAATATTGTATTCCACACGCAAATTTTTGATATCGGTTAAAGTCGCAATTTGCTGTCCAACAGCGACAAATTCACCGGGATTCGTTTTCACTTTTCCTAAAGTGCCATCAAATGGCGCGACTAATAACATCTTTTCTGCTAGTACGCGATTTTCTTCAGCCAGCGCTTTCTTTTCTTTTAAATCAGCTAGCGCTTGATCGATGGCTTGTTGTGAAATAACACCTTTTTTACCCAAAATCACCAAACGATTATAATTAGTCTGGCTATAATGAAAGTTAGCTTTTGCCGATTCTGCTTTCACTTTTTTTACGGTGTCTTCGATTTGAATTAATGGCGTACCCTTTTTAACAAATGCACCATCATTTACTAAGATTCTCGCAACTTGACCAGCAACTTCTGGAGAGATTTGAATACTTTGCGAAGCAACTAAAGTACCAACAGATTGAGCTTCAATAGGAATATTCCCTAGTTTAACTTTATCAATTTCGACCACGACCGAATCTTGCACCGGGCCAGCTTTGGCATGACGGTATTTTACCATGTACCAAGCCGTCGCTAGGACTATACCTAACAATATAATACTGATGATTTTTGACTTTTTAGTTCGGAAAGCGTTCATCATTTTTTTCACCCATTAATGAGTTTGTGTTGAAGATGAATTCCCTTTCTTAAATATATTAGCCACATCCACTCGATCAAAGCGATACGTTTTATTGCAAAATTCACATGTGACGTCGATAACTTGTTTATTATGGAGTTCTTGTTCAGCCTCTTCTTCACCCAACATACGTATGGCATTTTCGCTACGCTCAATTGAACAAGTACAACGAAAGGAAACATTTTCGGATGGAAATACCCTGACTTCTTCTTGAGAATATAATCGATGTAATAAAGTCTCAAAATCAAGCGATAATAATTCTTCTTCACTTATGGTGTTTGATAAATGAATAATATGTTCCCAATCATGATTTTCTGCTACGGGCTTTACTCTGCCATCACCTTCTGATGGTAAGGGTTGCAATAATAAACCGGTTGCACATTTATCATTTACCGCTAACCAAAGACGCGTTGGCAATTGTTCAGAATCTCTAAAGTATCCCTCAATGGATTGCGCAAAAGACTCGCCTTGCCAATTCACGATACCTTGATAACGCGTAGTTGAACTATCCGGATTAATAATAATAGCCAATACCCCTTTTTTTAATGCAGTTAGTATATCATTTTCCGAAGCATCTGGCTGCCATTGGGCTATGCCGCGTAAATTAAAATCTTGGGTACATTGTGCTAATAAAAGTTTTAAAGGATTTTTGCCTTGAAATTGAACAGTCAAACGCCCTTTAAATTTGATAATAGCGCTCAATAAACTCGAAGTGACCAACATTTCTCCCAATAAATTACGAATGATCGCAGGATAAGAATGTTGTCCAATTATGGTTTGAAAACTGTCTGAAAGTCGAACAACTTCCCCTCGGATATTAGCATTTTCAAAAATAAATCGTTGAATTAAATCTTTATTTTTCATGGTCTTATATAATATTTCTCAATTAAATTTAGGGACTATTAATAATTCTACTTTGCTGGCCGGAAACCAGTGCTATCTTGTGCTTCGCTACTCATTTACCACAACTTAATACTATTTTAATAGAGCCGCAAATCTTTGATTTTTGAGTCGAGACACTAATTTTTTAGCGCAAATTCTAATAATACGCTACACTAACAGAAATCCCAACTGCACACAACTTAAACAATGCCGAAAAAGCCAGAAATCTCGAATGAGGACAAAACCCTATTCCGCGACGTTATGCGTGGCATTAAACCTTTGAAACATACCAAGGTTAATTTGCAAGTTCCGGTGCCCAATAAACCCAAGCCTGTTCAAAATAAGCCAGAAGAAATAGAAGATGTATTTTCTGACTATGAATCAATGGAACCGGTAGGCAGTGAGGATATTTTACAATTTTCTCGACCCGGTATTCAGCATAAAATTCTTCGCAATTTACGCAATGGCAAATATAATGTAGAGGCGATTTTAGATTTGCATGGTAAAAAAGTGATTGAAGCTCGTGAACTTTTAAACCATTTTTTACTAAAATGCCAACAAAAAAACGTGCATCATGTCCTGTTAATTCATGGCAAAGGACGAAACAATAAACCAATTTTGAAAAATAAATTAAATAATTGGTTACGCCAAACGGATTATGTTTTAGCGTTTTGTTCTGCTACGACACGAGAAGGTCGTAGCGGAGCTTTGTATGTACTTTTAAAATCGATGCGTTAAACGCGGGCTTGCTCGCGATTCAGTATAAATTATTTTATAGACGGAGAATTCGGGTGAAAGATAAAACCATTATCATTGGAATTTCAGGAGCCTCTGCTTCCGGTAAGAGTTTATTAGCCAACACCATTGTAAAAGAGCTAGGATCAGATCAAGTCGTTGTAATTTCAGAAGATGCTTATTATAAAGATCGATCTGATCTTCCTTTTGAAGAACGCGCAAAAATAAATTATGACCATCCAAATGCCTTTGATCATGATTTGCTTTATGATCACTTGTTGCAATTAAGAGAAGGACATTCCATTCAAATTCCTACTTATAATCATTCACAACATCTTAGAGAAAAAGAAACGCGAACCATTGGTAGTCATACTATCGTTGTATTAGAAGGTATTTTGTTATTTGCCGAAACAAAATTACGTGACATTATGGACATACGCATTTTTATGGAAACGGCATTAGACATTTGTTTAATTAGAAGATTAAAACGTGATGTAAAAGAACGTGGCCGTTCACTCGATTCTGTCTTACAACAATATGAAGAAACCGTCCGTCCCATGTTTTTGCAATTTATTGAACCATCGAAACGATATGCTGACATTATCGTTCCGCGCGGCGGTGGTAATCGGATTGCAATTGATTTGATTAAGGCTAAAATGCGAGAATTATTAGGAAATCAAAAGCCTAAGAAATTATCTTAATAAAATCCAGATCTTAAAATAGAATTCAAATTAAATTCCTCAGCAAGCTTTCGCTTTACATATAGCGTAAGCAATTATAAATTGATTAAAATCGAACAGATAAAGGATACAATAAAAATGGATAATGAATATAAAAATGTAACAACACGATTTCTTCGACAAGAAGAAAGATTGATGTCATCTGATGAAAATCAAATGCCGCTTGTTATTGAAGCGCGAGATCTCACTGACATCCATTCTTTAAAGAACTTTCTAAACAATCACTCAGAGAAAATTAAAGGTGATATCGCTAATTATGGCGCTGTTTTATTAAGAGGATTTGACATTCATTCTGATGAAGATTTTGAAACCACGGTTTTAAGCATTCAAGGCTTTAAAGGTATAAACCAGGCTTTCATGTCAGAATACGGTCGTAACCATGTAAAAAATTTACAATATGTGTTACATACCAATGAAGTATATAAAACTGGTGGCACTTTATATTTAGGTGGTTTTCATTGTGAAAATTATTACGTTCCCGATGTACCAAGTTATATCTGTTTTTACTGCGTTCAACCATCTCTAAGAGGTGGAGAAACAGGTTTAATTAATATGGAAAAAATTTTTCAACACTTAGAAAACCCTCTGAAAGAAAAATTAGAAAAAAGTACTTATTTTACGGCAAAATGGTTAATTTCTGATGTCGCACAACGATATCAAGTCTCTATTGAAAAAATTGAAGAGATATGCAAACAATTTGATTTACCTATAGTTGGCAAAGGTAAAGAAAGATTCATACTTATGTATAAGCCATGCGTATTTGAAGATGCAAATACAAAAAAGAAAGCCTTATCTATTAATTTATTTGAACTTCCCGCTTTGAACATTGAGCTTCGCAAACACTTTAAACAAGATTATCAAGGGAAAGATTGGTTTTGGCATCGATTTATGTGGAAAGTTCCAAATTTTATTTTTAAATTTTTAGAATACTCATACATGACGGTTGTTTCATTAATTTACTCTCGAAAAAAGAGTTTACAACAATTAAGATCAAAATTAATGACCCGTATAATTACATTAAAACAAAATTTATCGCATTTAGATAATTTAAGAGTTAGCAGTTGCTTCGATGACAAAGATATTAAACATTTGGCAAAATTAACCAGACAATTCTATTCATCCTGTTTATGGAAAAAAGGCGATATTTTATTAGTAAATAATAAAAAAGTTGCCCATACAGGTATGCCAGGTGCAGGCCCTAGAGTTGTCCGAGCAATGATTTGCAATCCGATTGAGATGAACTATTCATTCAAAGAATCTGGTCTTTTAACCTGTAAAGAAAGAAGCACTGAAACAATTGGATCGCATATGGAATCTTAAAAAGTAAAAGTCGCAGTCCGTTCAATAGTGCTATCAGATTCAGGCAGCGGCTTTTTTCTTTTAAATATTGATCCCATGAAAGTTGATACGTTTAATTTATCTGCTGGTAATTTACATTCGTCTATCTTCCGTTTTTTTCCTGAACCTGAAACTATTAAAGATGATGATTTCAGTGTGGGAGAAACATCCTTTGCTTTCTCTGCATGAGATTTATATTCTGAATTATGCTGAGGTACAATATCCAGTTTCTTGGTATGAATTTTATCTTGCTTTTTCTGTTCGGATAAAATGTCTGCTGATTCTTTCTCAGATGATAAATCAAATTGCTTTGTCAGAACATCAGATGTCTTAGTCATAGACTTATCTTGTACTTTTTGTTCGATTAAAACATCGGTTATTTTTTGCCCAGGTAATTTATTTTCTGGTGGATGTTCTAGAGCAATGTCCATTTGTTCCATCATTCTTATTTGGTCTTCCGCAACCAAACTATTTTTCAAGGGGAACTTTGTTGATTCAGGCTCTGCGTTAGCAGATATATCTTGAAAAATCTTAATATCTTCTCTTACTGCATCAGTCATAAAATGAGGATAATAGTATTCTGTTTTGTGATCAGGATTAACTATGTTGAAGCTGCCTGTTATAAATGCTGAGTTCGGTATAGGTTCATCTGCTGCATACATCCATTCATTAATTGTTAATAATTTAGAATTGTCACCCACCCATGGATCCCATACCCAAGCATTCCCATTTTGATCTAAAACCATTGTCGCGCAGTGAAACGTCCAGAATTTACATCCATGTCCTACCCATGCCGATACAGGGTTATCCCAAAACTTATAAATTTTAAATGATTGGATTCCTTCTCTTTCCAACCAGCGATTAACAAAATGAGCTCTGACATGACACTTACCGGATGAAAGTTTATTATACTGATAATTCAATTTCCTCTTATCATTATATTGTATAAATTCCTTATACTTTTTTTCTAAAAAATCATAACTGGGTCTTTTCTTTTGCATAAATAATGGAAATTTACCTACTTCGACTTTCATGTCAGGCAAAAAATTTTGAATCATTCTTAAAATAGACTGATTCTCAGCTACATATGCTTTAGTCTCATCCCCTTCATAATTTATTGACCCACTAATATCATTTTCCGCATTTTTATTTATATCGATATAAATTTTTTCCGGAATTATAAACTGCGAATTTTTTGTTTTATAAATGATAGGCAATGAACAAATGGTTTTATTTTCAAAAGAAAACGATTTGTCTGAAACCAGAAATAATGATCCTTTAAAATTCAAGGTTAAAGTATCTGGTTTTGAATCCACTTTGAAATTACCGGAAGATATATCGAAATACTGACAATGTTTCATAGCACTGCCATTAAAAATTATTTCCGTGTCGTAATCTGCATTTCTAAGATGATAAGTACAGTTTGTCCGAGGTCGGTAAATGATAGTATCGGAAATATCAATTTTGGACATCCCATCAGTGGGTGAGGTAGTTTTTTCTAATCGTTTGGTTAACATATAAATGAAATATCAATGCTGCACTTTAATGCATTTAATTATACATATGCTCACAAAATATCGCAAACACATATTTATTGATCGACAATTAATCAATTGAATGCGTCAAGAAATAATTAAATTTACAATTTCATTACCGATTTGTTGCCTGTATGACTCACTCAAATTACCAGAAATAACCAAATAAGCTTTGTTTAAACCTAAATCTTTAAAAAGACTGACATCGATAACATTGTCAATACTCGAAAAATCATATTCATGAATTTTTGTTTTAACTATTTTTTCTCCAAACAAAGTATCCTCGGAATTTGCTGAGAAAAAATTATTAAACAAATTAATATTTACAATAAACTGATTCTTAGTTCTAAGAGGACTGACATGTTTATACATCAACAGCATATTGGGATTTAATTTTAATTTGGGAAAAAGAGTGCAATATGTTTTAAAAACAAACTTAATTAATGAATTCAAGATAAAATTCTTATTGTAATCTTTATTAAGACAAGCCATTTTTACCATTCCAGAACAGGCTTGGTAAATGTCTGTGTGAATTCTTTCTTGCTGTATCAACTGTGCAAATTCAATTAAATTCAAATTATTATTAAGACTAACTTTAACAGGATCTAAACGTAAAAAACACCCTATCATTTTGTCATGCGTATCATTTTCTCGCATAGATCTTATAATATTAATTATTATGTGATTATTAAGATGTTCAGCAGATTTTTTGAAAGTAATTCCTAAAGCAGCACATAAGATATCCGTGATACTCACAGATCCATTTTTACAAAGTATATGCAAATCATTAACAACTGCAGCTGGCAATTCGAAATAACTTGAGTATTTTGTTTTATGCATATTATGCATAATTACATTATCAGGTAACTTCAACATGGTTGCATCTTTAAAATATTCTCGCCAGAATGCAATGTCTCGATCTAAAAACTGATTTAACGAACCGCGCTCTTCAATTACAAAACTTTTATAACTTGTATCTTCATTATTATAGCTTTCACAAATATTATTTTTATAATTTAAATAAGCAAAAGACAATTCAGAAAAAAGCACGTCAATTGAGGTATCATCAAAAACAATATGCGGTATACATACTTGTACTTCTGTCATTTCCTTATTAAGATGAAATAGTTTCAAAATAATTTGCGGCTTATTTTTTTTCCATTTCTTTAGTAAAAGCAAGCTATCCAGAGACTCGATTAATTTAAGCTCCGCATCTTCATTAGAAAAAGCAGTCAAATCATTTTCAAAAACCTTATATTCAATATTTTTTTTCCGATATTGCAAAGGAAATATTTTACCTATTTGGTAAGATAGCACATCGTGTTTTTCTACAACTTTTTGTAAAGCACTTGCAATACCTTTTAAATCTAATTTACCCGAAATACGCTTTCTACCAATAATATTTAATTTTTTTACCTTTGGTTCGAAGAGACTAGAAATCCAAAAAAGGAATTGAAAATCAGATAACGGAATATTATCTGAATAATTAAAAGTCATTTTTTTAGGCAATGTTTCAACAGCACAAGCTTCGGCTGCTAAAATAGACTGCGCAAGCTGACGAATCGTTGGTGCTTTGTAAATATCTTCCAAACGTATTCTTTTTCCGAAAAATTTTTCTACGTTAATTATAATTCTTGCAGCAATTAATGAATGTCCGCCTATTTCAAAAAAGTGCGCCATTGCGCTTAGTTTTTTGATTTGAAATTCTTTTTGCCAAATTTCAACTAATTTCTCTTCTATTTCATTTTCTGGCTCTGCTAAAATTTCATCGTAAGCGGGTTCTGGCAAAGCACTTTTATCTAATTTTCCATTCTCTGTTAATGGAAATAATTTCACAGACACAAAGAATGCTGGAATCATATATTCAGATAATCTTTGCTGTAAAAACTGTTTTAATTCTTTATTCGTTGGGCATGTAATTATGTCTTGGGGAATAAAATAGGCGATAAGTTGCTTTTCATCTGCATGAATTTCTCGCGCAATAACATGGACATCCTTGATCTGAAAATGGGTTGCCAAGCAACCTTCAATTTCTCCTAATTCTATTCTATAGCCTCGAATTTTGATTTGATCATCTAGTCTTTTTATATATTCCAAATTGCCATCTGGCAAATAGCGACACAAATCACCCGTTTTATAAAATTTGCGATAAGAATTCTGGGCTAGTGAATCATTAACAAATTGTTTATCAGTTAATTCTTTTAAATTGAGATAACCACGTGCCAAACATATTCCCCCAATAAACAACTCGCCTAAATCACCAGGGGATGTTGCAAGTTTTTCTTCGTTAAATAACTGACATTCAATATTAAAGCCGGGTTTACCAATTGGTACGATGGGACCTAATTCATTTATATTTACATTTGTTAATTTGAATTGAGTGACAGCTACTGTTGTTTCTGTCGGTCCATATTCGTTAATCAAAATATGTTGTGGATATAATTCTAACCACTCTCTACAATCTCGCGTATATAAAATTTCACCGCCTAAAATGATTGTTTGCAAATCTGGCAATAATATGGAGTGAAGCTTGGCTGCTTGAATCAAGACCTTAAAATAGCTTGGAGTAAGTTTGATAATATTAATTTTATTTTTTTGTAAATGGTTTAGAAATTGAAGAGGATCTTTTTTTACATTATCAGAGCAAATTACAATTTGCAATCCAAGTGCCAAGGCTGTAATGGTATTAGTAATTGCCATATCAAAAATGACACTGGAAGATAAATCGATACGATCTTGGCTTTTACAATCACTATAATTTTGAAACCACTTTTGATAATTGACTATGCTTTTATGTTCAATTAACACACCTTTTGGTTTACCAGTTGACCCTGATGTATAAATCAAGTAGGCCAAATTTTTATCTTTGGCAAAACATAATGGATTGTGCTCAGACAAGGTGTTAATTTCCTGGCTATCGCCATCCATCAAAATAATCTGGCCAATATAATCTAGAAATTTTGCTTTCGATTTTGCTAGCGTAATCAAAACAGGTGTTTGCGTATCTGTGAGCATGTATTGTAAACGTTGCGAAGGATGCTCGACTTCTAATGGCAAATAAGCACACCCCGCTTTTAATGTAGCTAACATGCCAACGACGAATTGAACAGAACGGTCAAGGGCAATGGAAATAATAGAATCTTGCTTCACTCCTAATTGACGTATGTAATGTGCCAATTGATTAGCTTTTTGATTTAATTCGCCATAAGAATAGGATAAATTTCCGTCAATAACAGCAATGTGATGAGGTGCTTTTTCAGCATAGGCTTCGAATGCTTGATGAATGGTTTGAACTTGACTGATATCAATTTGTAAAGTCATTGTGCTATCTTTAATTTAAATAATAGTTAATTCAATGTCCATATGAACATGGTTGCAAATTTTATACAGCTATAAATTCGAACACAAGGCTAGTAATTATATTGCTTGTCATTTTATTAGTGAATACTATTCTGGACTTTATTATTCCTTGTTACGTTTTTCTAGGGTGTGTTTACCCTAAAAGATAGTTGCAATGATGATTTACTTTCAGCCGTTTTAGAGGAAACTTCTTGCTCCGAAACTTTATTAAACATCGTCATTTTTGTTGAAAAATTTGGAATGGATTGTGATCTCTTCAATTCCGATACTTGATGAACTGTTTTAAATGTCGAAGTTGAAACTGATCGCGTTAATTGAGGACCCGCTTTAAGTTGTGATCTTGGAGAACTTTCTAGTAATGCATTAACATCCATAGCGATTTTAGTATCATCAACAGTTGAAATCTGATTGAGCTGACTGTTGGATATTGCTTGATAACCTACAACACTTCCCCCACCTATAGCAGCAACTAATCCTCCTCCAATAGCCAATCCAGAGCCCAGGGCTCCGCCAAACGTGACTGACAAACCTAAAATAGCAAGTGGAGCACCAAAAGCTGCGCCAAGACCAGTTCCAATTAAAATAGCACCGGCAATTAAACAGACGGCTCCAACAATGTATTTCCATATTGACGTTTTCTTTTCTTGCTGCGGTTGCTGTTTGAGAGATGCATTTTTTGCATTAGCAAATTGATATTGTTTTATTGTTTCATGTTGCATTTTTAGTACAGCTTTTAATTCTCTAATCTGCTTCCCCTGAGTAGAATCTTGAGTTGAAATTTGAGTAAAAGCCAGTAATTTATCTTCGTGTAATTGTGGCTCTTTTCCTTTCACTTCAGGATTAGTTTCATTTACATTAATTTGCAGAGAAATAGAAGATTGTTTTTGTAAATCCTCAAAAGTTTGTGATAACTCAGCATTTTGTGCCGATAACTCTTGTACTTGATCTTCTAGTTGAAACGACTTTGCGATTTGCTCCTTTAACTCAGGAAAACTCTGATCGTATTGTGCTACTTTTTGTCTTAATTCTTCGACTTCATCTTTATTTGCAGCCTGAAGTCTCTCTTTCTCAGACTGTAATTCTTTTATTTTTAATTGTTCCAGCCTGGCTTTTTCTTGGCTTATGTCTTGAATTTTTTCCTTTTCTAATTTTCTTAATTCAAGCTGCAATTTTTGTGCTTCTTCATTGCTTTTCTTTTTCTCTTGATATGCTAAGATTTTTTCTCTTTCAACTTCATTAATTCTTTTTTGTAGGGCAACCACCTCTTGTGCGGCTGGAGTCAATGTTTGTATAATTTCCTCTTGTTCTGCTAACAATTTTTCAAGAGCCAATTTTTCATTAATGAGTTTTTCAGTATCTAAAGTAACCAAAGAAGCAATTGTTTCATCTTTATTATGTAATTCGACTTGAATAGATTCCATTTGCTGCTGTAGCTCTGAGATTTTTGACTTCAATTCATCCCCTTGCTTCATTACCGCATTTAATTCTAATTGTTTGGCATCAATTTCTGATTGTTTAACTGCGAGCCTGGGATAGAATTGATCATCTAAATACGCTACTTGATCGCGAAGTTCTTTATTTTCTGCTAATAATTTTGCTTTTGCTTCACCATTTCTTCTGCGTTCTGAACTTTCATATTGCTCTTGTTCTAGAGGATCGCGACCATATTTGGCTGTATATTGAAGATATTTATAAAATCTCGCCATTTGTTGACGTGAATCTTTTATTTCAGCTTTTGGTTTTGTTCGCAAATTATCATTATCACGTTTAAATTCAGTAATAATTTCTTCTCTTGCTTTTGCCTCAGCAGAAAGTTGGACTAGTTGGGCTTTTAATGTTGCAATTTGTTTACGCAGAATCTTTGTTTCATCGCTGGATGGTTCCGGGGAATCACTCAATGGCTGTGGTGAATCGCTTAATGGTTCGAGGGAGTCACTTAATGGTTCCGATGAACTGCTTGATGATTTTGATCCGGAAAAAGGGGAATCGCTTCGAATCGTAGCGCGTTCATCATCACTCGACGAATCGTGAACAAAGGATTTTACTTCGAGTGATTCGCCTGAATCAGACGTTTTTAAAACTTTTAACACATCTTGTTCTTGTGCTTTCAATTTTGTTAATGGTTCTTTAGCAAATTTTGTATGAATAAATTCATCAAAGTGCTTTATCCAAACTTGAAAATCTCTTAAACCAGATTTTATTTTATATTCATTATCAACAATAAAAGGTTTCTTTGATTTGCTATGCCTTGCATCTTCTAAGTATAAGTAATTGAGAATACCCGAACTCCCAACACTAACACCATTGAAAGCATTATCATAATCTTTACTTGCCTTGAGCCGAGGTTGCGCTTTTCCTAATTTATCAGCAAGAACAAAGTTGCCGTTTTGTTTTTCAAAACAATCTTCGAACTGTGAAATTGAGAAAAATTTTTCAAGAAGTAGAGAAATGGCTTCTTCTGATTGACTAAACGTTTTTTGCCGGCTCGATGAAAATATATGATTAGTGCGTTTAGTGCTTTCATTCTTTATGATTTGGAACTTTAACCAAAATAATCGTGTATTAGCATGCAAATTCTTAATTGTTATATCGCTTTGATAGGGAAAACTCAAAATCTCTAACTCTTGCTTCTCGGACAATTGATTTGCAATCTCTGGAGCTTCTTTCAGATCTTTTGCTTCAATTGACTGACTAACTATTTGTTGAATAGGAGTATCTTTCGTTATTTTTCTAGTTTTCATAAAATCTTCCTACAGCTTAATCATTATCTTATACACGACATGAGAACGCTTAAGGATGATAACTGTTAAGAAGAAAATTGCAATCAAAACCAGTGTCGCTAAGGATTATGGCGATCTATTAATATTCAATTAATTAATTTAAACATAAAATTTGATCTTAATTACGTTCGATATTAAATTCAGTAATGAGGACGCAATCTTTATGTGGTTAATTAAATGATTCTAATGATATCTAGAACGAATGTTTACGAAGAAATGATTTAATTCCTTGATTTTATTAAAAGTTAGACCACTAGTCTTTGAAATTTTTTATAACAACTGATCGAAAACCGACCTATTATAACAATTTAAGACTTTTTTAATCTTTATTTAGTATCATAACCTAAAATAATCGTAAACCTTTGTTTTCTGGTTAATTTATGTCCACTAATCGTGATATACAAGCAATATTTGATGACTTTATAAAACAATTAAAGGCGATGCAGCCACGCATTGAAGAAATACAGCATCCTCTAACAAAAGACCCAAGGTTTCATGATCTTAGCCAAGATGTTACAGAAGACAGATCTTTACGTCTTTGTAGAGCCGCTTACAATCTGGCTTTGACAATAAAGATAGCCTTTACACCCGATATTTCAATTTTTAGTCCAGCACCTGTGACTGTTTCGAAAGATTTATTAATTAAAGAACTCGTTGAATTGGATGATATCAATCAGTTAACGGCTTCTGATCACCAATTAATGCAAATCTTTTATCCGATACTTAAGTTTACCTCAGCAAATATTGAATCAATTGTTCCATGGGGCGCAGGTTTATTAGCAGCACGTCGCATAAAAATGATTAAAGATATAAAAGAAAAAATTGGAGAAAGTCTGGATAAATTAAGAGCAACCAAGCAAACTTCTCAAGTGGTTCACATTCAACATAAAGAAGCTAGTATTGAAGACACAATTAAGGATCTTGAAGAACAATACAAAAAACATGCGAATGAACTTGATCAAGTTTTGCGAAAAATACAAGACAACGAAGAACTGGATGATGAACAAGATAAGTTAACTTTCAAAAATTCATTGGCAGATGTGTTAGAAAATCTTATCAATGTAAAACAATTAAAAACAAAAAGAAATGAAGCGCTTTTTCGTCTAGCTGAAATTGAGGATGAAATTACCACATTGTCAACCGATATGAAATTGCTACAAATAGATTCATTCCAAAGAGCTGTTGCAAAAGGTAATATTCCTGTTTTTAATGATGAAATCGCCAAATTTCTTAACTTGGATGAAGAAGTAATTAACAGTTGGATTAAATACAGTGACACACTAACGGGCGAAAATCGTTTGGGTCGTTATGTTACAACAAAAGCGAGTGATTTCATCGGATATTTAACAGGAGAATTAACTTCCACGTCAATATTAAATGCATTAAGAATTGGTGCTGATAATGTAACTCGAAAATTTGTTGAATTAAACAAGCAAAGAAATTCCTTAGCTAGGTTGGTAGATAAAACAAATCGAGCAATAGTTCAAGCAGAAGGCATTCATTTGCTGGCTAAAAATATTCATTCAGATAATGGAACTGAAGCTCTGATTATTGCCCTAAACAAATATTTAGAATTAATAAAACCCAAGCAAAATCAAAATAAATTTAAAACTTTCATTTGTAACGCAAGTGGCAAAACAGAAGATTATAAAAATTTAAAAGCTGCAACAGATTTAATAAAGATTAATAAAAATGATAACCAAGGTATTAAAAGAGCTATTAAGGGTATTAATTCAATCCTATCCGATCAGAAAAATATATATAGACATGTTCATAGACTTTTTCAAAACAAAGCTACCAGAAAAGCATTTGAACATGTCAATCAAGTGGCAAAGCAATTAATTTCATTGAAATAATAGGGTCTGAGTGCAAAAGATCCTAATATTTTTTTAAAAATTTATTAAATAATTCTTCATCCAAAATCTCGACGCCTAATTCTTTCG
>JANWKO010000209.1 GCA_025451335.1 Gammaproteobacteria bacterium | reverse complement strand
ATAAAACGTCCGATAATAAGCGAATGGCTTCTTTAGCATTGTCCTGATCAAGTAGAATTTCTAGAAAAATATTAGTATCGAGCAGTAATCGCACTTCTATTCCTTAGTTCCTGCTCTCCAAGAATGAAACATCATCGAGTAATACGACGATTTTAAGCCAATTATCGCATATTTTTTCAAGATTACCATATTCGCGCGCAACTACCTGTTTTGAATGAAGCAGATAGGTGACTTGAATATAGTACAGTTTTTGGTTTATTTCGGCGACAAAGTCAATTTCTGAATTAAAAATATATCCCACATGGATTTTGCAACCGATTTTGAGCAGTTCTTGTTATGTTATTGATATATATAGTTAAATTTTAAAGTATACTTTACAATATGACAAATTTGTTGACTTTGTAAAGCATGCTTTATAAGTGCTTTATAAGTAATTAATTTTATTACAATTATAAAGAAAAGTTTACAAAATTAAAACGTAAATGTTGGCTACTGTCCAACTTCTATTTATAGTATATTGATAATAGAGGATATTCTGACTATTAGGAGTGTGGCATGCCGATTTTATTACCCCACACTAACCAGGTATGTGAGTCATTGGTGGATGCATTGCAATATTGGTCTGCAGTGCAGCCTAATGACTTATTGTACCGTTTTTTATCGTCAGAAGATGATTCTATTCAAACAATTACGTATGGTGTTCTGGCCGAACAAGCTAAAGCTATTGCAGCGATCTTACAGCAAAAAAAATTACAACCAGGTGATAGGGTTATTTTAATTTATCCGCCTGGTCTCGAATTAATTTCCGCTTATTTTGGTTGCTTATATGCGGGCATAACCGCTGTACCCGTGTATCCACCCTTAACGCCTTATCTTGTAGAAAAATTACAGCGTGTTTTAGTGAACTCACAATCTAAACTCTTACTCACGACCTCTAGCATTCAAGAAAAATTACAACAACTTAAATTACTTAAACAAATTACCTTCGTTCCAATATTAAAAAAATTAGCTCAACATTATTTTGCAAAACGTATGGATTTGGCTCGATGGGATGTGGAAAAAATTAATTGGTTAGCAACAGATAATATATCACTGCATCTTGCGCAACAATGGCAACCCGTTGTAGTCAAAGGAGATCATTTAGCTTTTATTCAATATACATCAGGCTCGACAGGGCATCCTAAAGGTGTGATGCTGACGCATACCAATTTATTAAATAATTTGTCGATTCTGCAACAAGTCTGTCGAGGTGGAAAACATAGTTCTGGTGTGAATTGGTTGCCACCTTATCATGATATGGGATTAATTGGGGTAATTTTACTGGCTGTTTTCATGGGTTGTTCTTCCACACTCATGTCACCCATGAGTTTTCTTAGAAATCCAAAAAAATGGCTTAAGGCAATCTCTGATTATCGTGTTTCCATCTGTGCAGCACCAAATTTTGCTTATGATTATTGTGTAAACAAAATCAAAGAAGAAGAAAGAGTTGGACTAGATTTATCGCATTGGGAAGTCGCTTTAAATGGTGCGGAACCCATTCATTTTGAAACATTAGAACGGTTTTATGAAGCCTTTAAAAATTACGGTTTTCGAAAAGAAGCGATATTCCCCTGTTACGGATTAGCAGAAGCAACCCTCTATGTGAGTGGTTCAGGTTGCTTGAATGGATATCAATATCATTATTTTTCAGATGTAGGATTACATCAAAATCGTGTTGAGTCACTTAATAATAATAATCCTAAAGCGAAAGCAATTGTGAGTTGTGGGTTACCATCCCAAGAACTTTGCATTGTTGACCCAAATACTTGTCAACTTTGCTCCCCAAATGAAATCGGAGAAATTTGGATTAAAGGACCGAGTGTTGCCAAAGGGTATTGGCAAAATGATGAGGAGACAGAAGCGACGTTTCATGTACGAATTCAACCTTCTAGACAAGATGAATTTTCTGGGCAAGATGAATATCTTCGCACAGGTGATTTAGGATTTTTATTTCAAGGCCAGCTTTATATTACCGGCCGTATTAAGGATTTAATTATTATTCATGGAATGAATTACTATCCGCAGGATATTGAACATACAGTCAATCATTGCCATGATTCCATTCGTAATGGTTGTACGGCCGCTTTTTCTGTTACATCAGTTCCCTGTAATTTGGCTGACGAAGAAAAACTTATTGTCGTAACTGAATTATCACCTACTCATGAGAAATCAGAAGAAAATTATCGCAAAATTTGTGAAACTATAGCGCAAGCCATTGCAGAAAATCATGAATTAGCTGTCCATTCTATTGTGCTCATCAAAGCAAAAACGTTACCAAAAACAACGAGTGGAAAATTACGTCGACGTCATACTAAAACACTTTATGAAAACCAACAATTAGACGTTCTTTTTCAATGGCAAGCAGGTGAAATCCAAATACAGAAAACTGAAATTCGTCAACCTGCCACACCTTTAGAAGCAGAGCTCTTAGAAATGTGCGGTAAATTGTTAGAAAGGCCCGTCACACTCGATGAAAATTTTTCGTATCTAGGTGTGGATTCGTTGTTAGCGACACAATTGATTTCACGAATTCGTGAACAATATGATGTGGAATTACCTATTCATAATCTTTTCGAATGTAAAAGTATTGTCGATTTAGCAAAATTAATTGAAAAAACAAAAGCAGAAAATTCTTAATGCTATATTCAGGATTGAGAAATTGCTTATAGCTTGTTGAAGCGAGGGCAAACTAGCAATGATAATGTAAGAGATAAGAGTTAAGAGATAAGAGATAAACCAATGGATAAAGCCCATGAATAAAGATTTACGTGATGTTTTAGAAGATTCCATCGCCATCATAGGCATGGCAGGGCGATTTCCTGGCGCAGAAAATCTAAAACAATTTTGGGAGAATATTACTTCAGGCAAAGAATCCATTACTTTTTTTTCTGAACAAGAATTATTAGCAGAGGGAATTTCACGTAGTGAAATGGAAGATCCTGCTTATGTAAAAGCAAAAGGGTTGATTAAAGACATCGACAAATTTGATGCACGATTTTTTAATATTTTGCCGAAAGATGCAGTAGTCATGGATCCACAACATCGTATATTGCTAGAAACAGTGTGGACAGCACTGGAAGATGCGGGTTATTACAATGAAGAAGCTGCTGGACGCATTGCAGTTTTTACAGGTTGTGGTTTTAATACCTATTATCCTAGAGTGATTTGCGCAAATCCAGAATTCACAGCGGAAACCGGTGATTTTAATGCTGCCCTAGGCAATGGCAATGATTATTTAAGTACTTTTATATCGTATAAATTGGATTTGACCGGACCCAGTATTACTGTCCAAACTGCTTGTTCAACTTCCTTAGTAGCGGTTTCATTGGCTTGTAACAGTCTTTTAGAATACCAATCAGATTTAGCCATTGCAGGTGGGGCATCAGCATTTTTTCCCATTAAATCAGGCTATCATTATCAAAAAGAATTAATGTTTTCTGCGGATGGTCATTGTCGAGCCTTGGATGCAAACAGTACAGGAACATTGTTTAGCATGGGTGTCGGCATCGTCATTTTAAAGCGTTTGGTCGATGCGATTAAAGATAAAAATCATATTTATGCTGTGATCCGAGGTGCTGCTGTCAATAATGATGGCGCACATAAAGTTGGTTACACTGCACCGGCACAAAGCGGTCAAGCGCAAGTGATAGAAGAAGCGCAAACGCTTGCACAAATTGATCCGAGTACGATTCAATATATTGAAGCCCATGCCACAGGCACACCCATTGGTGATCCCATTGAAATTGCTGCATTAACAGAAGCGTTTAGACATAAAACCGATAATAAACAATTTTGCGCGCTGGGAACGTTGAAATCTAACATCGGTCATTTGGATGCTGCAGCAGGAATAGCTGGTTTGATAAAAGCAGTATTAGTTTTAAATAACAAAAAAATTCCTCCTGCTGCGAATTTTCAGCAACCTAATCCTATGATTCACTTTGAAGAAACTCCTTTTTATGTTCCCACGACTTTGCAAGATTGGGACACTGGCGATAAGCCGCGACGTGCAGCAGTGAGTTCTTTTGGGGTAGGTGGAACGAATGCACATATCGTGCTTGAAGAAGCTATAGCATCAGAGATGTTACTCGAAGAAGAAAAGCCTTCCGAGGTACTGCAAAACGCTTTGAAACCTTATTATTTAATTACCTTATCAGCTAGAACAGAAACTGCATTGCAACAACGCAAGCAAGATTTATTACACTGGATGGAAAATATTCCCAAAGAAATAACCTTAGAAGATATTAGCTTTACCTTAAATGTAGGCAGAAAGCATTTTGAAAAACGCTTTGCTGTGGTGGTGAGTTCTATACAAGACTTGCATGAAAGACTAACGACTTCTCAACCTAATAAAATAACTACCGAAACAGATAAAAATTTGCAGACATTGGCAGAGCGATATATCCAAGGTGATAATACAATTAACTGGCAAGAACTTCATCAAAATGAAACTCAGCGCAGAATTTCTCTACCCACTTACCCATTTGAGCGGGTACGTTATTGGGTACCTAGAGCAAAAAAAGCTGAGACAGAATATTATTTTTATCAACCCATTTGGCAGGCGGAAATTGTCAATCCCAGCGAAATTAATCCATCAAGCGAAATAAATCGATCGGGCAAAAAATATCAATTTGCCGATTCGAATTGCTTACTGTTTAGTGAAGCGGATTTACCGGATAAAATTGTCCATTTGCTACAGACACAATTCAAATCATTAAAAAATATAAATTGGCTAATAAATTCACATATAAATTTGCAAATAGAATCGCAGATAAATTCACAAATTAATTCACAAATCAAATCGGGAGATCAATTTGCAGATGAAAATCAGCAAGATGTTTTGCATCCAACGCATGCGGAACATTATCAAAAATTATTGCAAGAATTAATTGAACAAAATAAATTTCCACAAAAAATTATTTATCATATCGATATAGAAGATTCTGAAGGAAAACATGCGTTGGAAAAAAGTTTTTATTCAGTATTTTTACTGACGCAAGCTTTATTGCAGACAAAACCCAAGCATCCGATTGATATAATTTATAGTTACGTTAATCACCCCTTGGTATTTTCTGAACCGTTTTTTGTGGCTCTGAGTGGCTTTTTAAAAACGATTTCTCAAGAATATCCTGTCTTGCGAACAAAGCTGTTGAGTATAGATGTTGAAACAGCTAAACAAAATCAAATTGTTGTCGACGCTATTTTAGAAACGTTAATTAATCAAGAAAAAGAAGTGCACTATCAAAACGGACAGCGCCAAGTGAAACGATTTGTTATGTTGGAACCGGAAACATCAACAATTTTTCGTTCAAAAGGCATATATTTAATTACCGGAGGAGCAAGCGGTTTAGGTTGGTTAGTAGCATCTTATCTAGCTTCAACGTATCAAGCGCGTTTGATTTTAATCGGCCGTTCAACATTAACTGAAAATCAATTAGCAGAAATTAAAAAACTCAATCAACAAGGCAGTGAAATTGTTTACGAAACTTGCGATGTAGCCAATCATGATGAACTCAAAAATGTAATTAATCGTTGTCATAATAAGTTTGGTGGGCTCAATGGTATCATTCATTGTGCAGGTGTGATACACGATGCGTTAATCTTGAAAAAATCGCAACAAGAAATTCAAGACGTTTTTTCAGCAAAAATTCAAGGTACGTTAAATTTAGATGAATTGACTCAGCGCGAAACAGCGCTTGATTGTTTTATTTTGTTTTCATCTGTTGCAGCGTTATTTGGCAATTTGGGACAAGCAGATTATGCCTATGCCAATGCATTTATGGATGCGTTTGCAGGACGAAGAAATGCACTTCAAGCATTGGAAAAACGTCATGGCAAAACGCTTTCCATCAACTGGATACCTTGGGAAAAAGGGGGCATGCAAGTGAGTGCAGCAGTTCGTGATTGGTTACTGAAAATGTTTCATTTCTCGCCACTAACGAATGAAATGGGTTTAGAAGCATTTATTCAAGCTGCATCACAAAATGTTTCTCAATTGTTAGTTTTATCTGGGGACAAAGAAAAAATGGATGAATATTTTTCTCAAGAAAAACCCACCATTTTTGCAAAAGAACCCGTTATAGATCATACAAAACAACAAGATGAAATTGAGCAGAAGGTGCAGGAAATGTTAGTGGAGATGACGCAGCTTTCTAAGCAAGAATTTGATCGCAAAGCTTCACTTTTTGAAATAGGATTGGATTCTATTATTCTTGCGCAATTAATTTCTAAAATTGAAAAAGATTTCGGAATCACACTAGAAGAAAATGTGCAAGACATTTTAATGCAACCTACAATTGAAAATATCGCACAATTTATTCGACAAATTAATACAAATTTGCCAGATTCTTCTTCTGATGACAGTAACAATAAGAACAAACCTTTTAGTGATCAAATCGTTATTTTACATGAATAAGGAATATTATTAATGCTGTCTGTAATTAGTAGTCAGATCAACGATTGTTCACGTAGATAGTCTTGCCGTTATTGCTAGTCATTTTTCCCTTAGATAAAATCATAATTAAGCTGCATACCATAAATATTTCCGCTTGCTTTAACCGTTCCTGTTTCAGTAGTTGTATAGTTAATAGGAGTGAAAATAGCATTGGCAGTAACTTTAAAAGAATGATTTATTTTAGCGTTATCAAATATAGGATGAGCAAAACTCATATCACCGCTGAGTTGACGAGTAAAATGAAAACGACCACCGATAGTGAATATTTTTGACGATGTGGCCGGAATCAATATGTCTCGAAATTGCGTACTCGCTGCGCTAGGAACATAAGCAAATCCTGTTCGCAATTTTAATTTAGGCGTAACGAGATAGCTTGTACCGAGAGCATAAGTCAGCGTATTATTAAAATTTTCAATAGCTATGATTTCTTGCGGTGGATTGTCTGGTACCGGTACATTTTTTAGAACAACTTTATCAAATACATTCCATTGTTCATATTCCAATGTTCCCATGACATCCCAACAAGGCGTGATTTGTTGATAAACACTGAAAATAAAAATAGGAGGTAATACTTTTGCATCCATTGAAAAATTAACTGTTCTCAGTGGATTCGAAGTAGTGTCAGGTATATCTCCATTTGTATTGGTTGTACTATTGCCCACCAAAGTCATACTCATCTGTGTGCGATAGCTGGCTCCGATTCTTGTCGTCGGAAAAGGTTGATAAAGAAGGCCAAAATTAGCACCAAAAGCATAACCATGTGCATTTAATTCAAATTTCCAGTCTTTACTCGGTGACGCATCAAAAGCGGATAATATATTTTGTTTTTCTAATCCATCACCGCGCATGACATTTAAACCCGCTCCTAACGAAACTTTACTGGTGAATTTCCATGCCATATTTAAATTCACATTAATGGCATGATAAGTTTCCAGCGTTATAGCATAACGCAGTAAAGAATCGTTTGGAAATTTATCTGTTACGCCTGCCGGTGCAGTAACACCCAATCCAAACCAAAGATAATCATTTACAGCTGGTGTAACAAAATAATTGCCGGGTATTAAAGCTTTGATGATATGTGCTTTTGTTGTGCCTGTTTCAGGCGTCGAAGAAGTGGCAATATCATAACTGGCCTTTCCAGTTCCTGTGAATTCTTCATGGAGAAAATATCCATTTCCGGACAAAGAAACAGTAGGGCGTTTAAGCAGCACAAAACCGGCAGGATTGTACCAGTTGGTGGAAGCATCTTCAACGCTTGCTGCTCCACCAGCCAAAGCGGTACCTAGATAAGAAGCGCTTTCTCCTTCGAGCAAAAATCCTGCTGCATGTGAAGTATGAGATCCCAAACAAAATACAAAAGCAAATACAAAAAATATGATATTTTTACAAGTCCAATTGTTATTCAACCGTTCATCCTCATTGAAATTCTATTTTGATTTTAAAACTCATTCCTCGCGTATTTACCGTAAGTTTTATCGTCTACCATCCGGGGAACATAATTTAACGTGAGTTGCAGAGGTTCTCAAGGAAAAAATTTAGAAAAAATCTAGAAGAAATTGAGTTAGGGCTAGGATTCAGCTCTAATGAGGCGGTTTGTTGGCAAAAAAAGTTTGAATTGCATGAATATTTAATTCAAAATCAGTGCGAATCGAAAAAACAATTGAACAAAAATATTTCCCGATTTCAAAAGAGATTACTTGGTATTGCGCAAAATTTTTAAATTCACTATGCCAATAGTTGTTTTTCTTCTCTATTTTTTTTATAGCGAAAACTTCAAAAGGTGTCATCATACCAGTACGCAATACTTTGGATAATGCTTCTTTAATTGTCCAAAAGAGGATAGCTAATTTTTCAGACGAATCGCTAACCAAACTTGTTATGATTTGTCTCTCTTCTTGGGTTAATTGGGTTTCAATAATTTCTTTTTTTTCAAAATCAATTTCTTCCAAATCAATTCCCATCGGATAAATTTCTGGAAAAGCAACTGCAACGCCTGTATTATCGCTATGGCTATAAGATACCTGAAGTTTCTCAGCTCCAGGATAATACACAACAGGATATTGGAATATGCCCTCTTTAATTAAGATGTCTTTAAAAGTCACTCCATTAGTTAATCGAGAAATGGCTTGTTTTGCCACATATCTTCCAATTAAATAACTGTGTTGTCGTCTTTCAAACTGAAGAGTTTTAAAATAAGAAAATTCTTGCGGGTGGAGAAATGTCTCCGCATTTTCCTTTAATAGTGTTAATGGAAGGGAAGCAACACAGAATTCCCCATGTAACTTCCCTAGGCGACTATTAATAGCGAGCGTTTGCGTCCGGCAGTGCTCGAGCAGAGTGTCCATTATTGTCCTTTTTGAATACGCTTAATTAATCCTGTTAATACATTTCCTGGGCCAATTTCTTCAAACGAAGATTCGCCTTTGTTGATCAAGAATTCTATTGTCCGTGTCCAACAAACAGGTGAAGTGATTTGATTAGCAAGATTCATTTGAATTTCACTGTTTTCATATGGTTTTGCATTCACATTAGCAATGACAGGAATAGTGGGAGTTGAAAAAGAAAATTGATTCAGAAAATTTGCAAATTGTTGTTTAGCAGGCTCCATGAGTGGAGAGTGGAAGGCACCGCTGACATTTAATGGGATAAACATTGCACCCGCTGCTTCAAATATCGGTTTTGCGTGTTCAATGTCATTCATCGGTCCTGAAATAACATTTTGCGTAAAGGTGTTATAATTAGCAATGTTAAGCGTGGATAAATTATTTTTCTGCAAGACAGCTTGAACATCATCACTTTTTAAACCAACGACAGCTGCCATTTTTCCACCTGATGCTTCAGCCATCAGAGCACCACGTTTTTGAACAAGTTTTAATCCAGTTTCAAAATCAAATACGCCGGCAGCAAACAATGCGCTGTATTCTCCTAAACTGTGACCAGCCACATAATTTGGTTTGTTTCCAGTTTCTTTAGCTTTTTTTAAATAAGTCAGAGCACTTACTACAAACAAAGCAGGTTGAGTAAATGAAGTAATATTTAGATTGGCAGGGCCTTCCAGACAAAGTGAAGTTATCGAATAACCTAAAATGTCATTCGCTTTTTGAACAAGATCAGGGAATTCAGAAAATAAATCTCCGCCCATTCCTTTTGCTTGTGAACCTTGGCCGGGAAACACATATGTCGTCATAAAACCTCCAAAAGGCTAAGTATAATTGGGTCAAGTGCCAACACCAAGAAATTATTAATTTAAAGAGGAAAATGGTCAAGTACTAATGTTACAACTTTGTTCTTAGGATTTCAGAAGACTTTTTTAGGATGTGAGATTATCAGTTTTTCTAACTCACTGTGTTCATGCCAGTCAACATCGTTATCACTTAGAAATTGTTCATGAGCCATTGAATATATTCTTTTTACTTGATAATCAGTTGCTTTGAGACAATTGCGACAACTTCTTTGATAAAGTTTTGGCGAGGCAGTGATGGGAATCTCAAGATACTCTTGGAGCAATTTGACTCCGACATGTTTTAATAGACTAAGAAATTCCTTTTCATCTTTTGGATGCTTGTGTTCACTGGGTATGGTTATCATCAAATCACGAGCTCTTGCTAGGATGGTTTGCAACGGTTTTTCTATTTCGCTTATTTCAAATTCCGTGAGATTTTCTTCGCTTTCTAAATTTCCTATCAATTCATCTCTACCTTCACCAATGATAGCTAAAATATGTTCTTGCTTTAATTGTTCTTTTTTTAGTTTTTGTCTTTTGACAATAAATTCATGACAATGTTGTTTACATTGATTTTCTAATTCTTCGAATGTAATTTCACCAATTTCTTTTAAGGTTTTAAATTCGCGGGCAAATTTTTGTTTTGGTTTGATATTTTGAATGACGATAAATGATTGATCAGACACGCGAGCCGATTTTAATTCCTCTGAAGTCAAGGGCACTGAAGCATTACTTAATTCTATGATGATTTTATTTAAAACATTTTCGGCTTGTTTTAACTGAGCGATAGATAAGGGTTCATCTAATGTAGGTTCTAATTTTTTTTTAAAAAAGTTGGAGAAAATTCTTGGAAACCTTTTTTTTCCTGATTGTTCTCCGGTGATTTCTTCTTCTAAAATGCTTCTATCATATTTGATAAATACTAACTTTTCTTTTACAAATTCTAAACATTTATTGATTTCTAAGAGTTTGTCAGGAGATTTTTCAATCTTATTAATAAACTTTAATAACGATATTTTAATATTGATTAAATGTGGATTTTCAATTTGTAATAAATTCTCAATTTTATTTCGGAGAATTGGGATGCGTGATGAATACATAATAATTCCCCTCCTCGTTTTTTATTTATTATTCTATTTATTATCATAACATAAATAAAATCAAATAATTTTTTTCAATGAGCAACTCATTGAAAAGTTGGGGATTATTTAATATTAACGCTTTCTCCAAAACTTCTAGCGATTGGGATTTTCATTATGAATAAGTAATAACAGCACGAAAACGGACTTTTCCCTCGGCGACTTTTTCATATGCACGTTGAATTTCTTTGAATGGATAGGTTTCTGTATATACTTTCACTTTTCCTTTGGCAACCATATCCAACGCTTCATAAAGAAATTCACGACCATTTTGTTGACTGCCTATTATTCTAATTCGCTTCAAAATTAAATCATTCAACGAAACTTGTAAAGGTTTGTCATCAAAACCCATTGCAACAAACCTGCCATCAGGCCGTAATCCAGCCATACTATCAATCATTGCTTGATTTGAATTTGTTGTGCTGAGGATAATATCCGCGCCACCATTTTTCATAAGATCTTTGCCGTTGCGAACGATAAGATCTGCTCCAAATTCCTTAATGAGCTTATCTTTTTCAGGAGAATGTGAAATAGCAATGGTATCGAATCCTGCTGCTTTTGCATATTGAACCGCTAAATGTCCTAAGCCTCCTATTCCAAGTACAGCGATGCGTTCGTGTGGTTTAGGATCAGCCCAACGTAATCCTGACCAGACAGTATAACCCGCACAAAAGATGGGTGCGGCTTGATCAAAGCTAACATTATCAGGAATCAGCATGGTTGCATCAGCATAGGCCAACATATATTCTGCATGTCCGCCGGGCATTTGCATACCAGTAGCTATTTGATTGGCACAAAAATTAATACGGCCACGTAAACACCATTCACAACGACCACAAGAAGTTTGAATCCAAGGTATACCAACTCGATCGCCAATTTGTCGATTGATGACACCGACTCCTAGTTCAACAATTTCACCCACGGGCTCATGACCTAAAATGCGTGGAAATGAACCTGACAGATGGCCCATTGTTTGATGCACATCAGTAAAACAAATACCGCTTGCATGCAGTTTGATTAGTACTTGATTCGGTCCAACTTTTGGTTTTTCGATTTCTTGAATTTCCCATTTAGCGTTGACTGAAGGTACTATGGCTGCTTTCATGATTGTCATCCTTTTATTTTGAAATTTTCATACTGGATTTAAGATCTATTGAAATTAAGAACCCATCACATAATGAATAGCTTCTTTAATTTTTGCAGTAGCCACATTTTTTACCATTTCAATTTGCAGATGCGGTACATTGGGTAATTCGTTGGGTACAATAGATGCATCCACTATAGCTGGACCATCAGCTGCAAAAGCTTCACTGATAGCCTCTTTTAATTCAGAAGGTTTTTTAGCAGTAAACCCATGTCCACCACAAGCACGAGCCAATAGAGCAAAATCAGGATTGGGAAATTCAATTCCTTTACGAAAAGGAGGCAAGCCCATACTTTCCGCTTCCAGCGTGATGAGTCCAAAACAAGAATTATTATAAATAATAATTTTAATTGGCAATTGATGATGAACGGCAGTCAAAAATTCGCCCATTAGCATATTAAAACCACCATCACCACAAAGAGCAATGACTTGACGTGAACGATCATGCACTTGAATGCCATTAGCTTGGGCTAATGCAGTTCCGACTGCTGCGTTATTAAAGGACCCGATGATTCTTTGTGTTCCCTTTTGACGTATCCAATTTCCAGACCAAAGTGTATTTAATCCTGTGTCGAGAACGAAAACAGCATCTGATTTGGCGAGATCGCTCGCAGTACGTGCGACAGCTTGTGGATGAATTTTATCTTTACTTCGAGATAAATCAGCTTGTTTATCTAACATTTCATCCCATTCTTTACGTTCGTTCGTCACTTTGTCGAAAAACTTTTTATTCGTTTTTTCAGGAATGCGTTGAAGTAATAATTTGATAGTCGGTCCAGCGGAACCCAATACACCTAATTTAGTCGGTGCTCGTCGGCCTAAGACTTCATGTCTATCATCAATTTGAATAACATCTCCTTTACTAGGAAGAAATTCGGGATAAGGATAATCGGTACCAATCATAAGAAATAAATCACAATTCATGACTGCATTATATACTGGTTTGGTTCCTATCATGCCTATTCCTCCCATCCAGCGAGGGTCATCAAAAGGCAGGATATCTTTTCCTTTAATGGAATGGATCAATGGGGCTTTCAATTTATCTGACAGGACACGCAGTTCTTCGGCAAATCCATGACAACCTGCGCCACACATAATGACTATATTCTCTGCTTTTTCAATGGATCGAATGATCTCAGCAATGTCTTCATCATTGGGAGCTAGTTCAGAACGTGGTTTTAAAGTTGATACGCTAGTCACAATTTCAGTTGCTTTGCTAATCAGGACATCTTGAGGCAGGGTAAGGTGAGCAACGCCTCTGCCTGCATAGGCAGTTGCAATTGCTTGGTGAATAACATGGGGTGCATGTTCAGCTGTTAAGATTGTTTCAGTATAGAGAGAGACATCGCGGAAAAGAATATCAGGTTTGGTTGATTGAATATAATCGAGGCCTTGCATTTTACGCGGCATATTACCTGACAAAGCCAGAACAGGAGCGTGATCGCGTGCAGCTTCATACAGTCCAGCAACCAAATGTGTACATCCTGGTCCAGTTGTACCCGCACAAACAGCAAGACGCCCCGTTAGCTTTGCTTGACCGGCTGCGGCTAATGCGGCTCCTTCTTCGTGGCGTACACCTATCCATTCTATAGAACTTTGACGTATCGCATCAGCTAATGGATCCAATGAATCACCGATTAATGCAAATATTTGTTTTACACCGATTTTTTCGAGCGTATTTACCAATACATTCGCTACTGTTTGCGCCATCAAATTCTCCTTATTTCTTACTGCGCGGCCAATCCCTTTTGAGCTATGTGATTGCTTTTATGATTTAATAAATTCAAGCAAATCATTGTTCACTTGTTCTTTGTGAGTAGAACAAAGACCATGTGGTGCCCCTGGATATACTTTTAATTGCGCATTCTTAATTAGATTAACAGAGAGGCGAGATGCATCATCTATAGGTACGATTTGATCATCATCACCTTGTATCAGTAAGGTTGGAACATCAATTTTTTTTAGATCTTCGGTAAAATCGGTTTCTGAGAAAGCCTTAATGCAATCATAAACGGCTTTAATGTCAGCTTGCATGCCCTGTCGCCAAAATGATTGTTGCAAACCTTCTGACACATTTGAATTTGATCTATTGGCACCAAAGAATGGCTTTGCCAGATCTTTAAAAAATTGCGCACGATCAGTAACAACATTTTTGCGTAACTGATCGAATACTTCCATGGGAAGACCCCCTGAATTTTTATCCGTTTTTAACATAATAGGTGGTACAGCGCTTATGAGTACTGCTTTTGCTACCCGCTTTGAACCATGTCTTCCAATATAACGTGCCACTTCTCCACCGCCTGTGGAATGTCCTACTAAAATAGCATTTTTCAAATCGAGCATTTCAATGAGAGCAGCAAGATCAACTGCATAGGTATCCATATCATTGCCATTCCATGATTGGGATGACCGACCATGACCACGTCGATCATGAGCAATGCAGCGAAACCCCTGCGTGCCCAAAAATAACATTTGATCTTCCCATGCATCAGAAGAAAGTGGCCATCCATGACTGAAAACAATCGGTTGTCCTGAGCCCCAATCTTTGTAGAAAATTTCAATATCTTTGCTGTTTTCTTTTCCCACTACTATGCTTTTCATAATGATATCCTTTTAAATTGATTTTTCTGCTTCTGTTAAAGCTTCTAATAGATTTTCATATTCAAAAGAAGCATTGTAACGAATGCCGTTAATAAAAAAAGTTGGCGTACCATTTACGCCACTTCGCACTCCGCCCATAAAATCATTTTTGATTTTTTCATTAAACATATCTTTTTCAATGGCAAGTTGAAGTTCGTCAGAAGGTAAATCGAGTGATTTAGCATAATTAAGTAAATCTTGGATGGCTAAATTCTCTTGATTTTCATAAAGCACATCATGCATTTCCCAAAATTTGTTTTTTGTTGCAGCAAATTCAGCGGTAATTGCAGCAATTCCTGCATGTGGATGACTTTCGACTAAAGGGAAATTTCGAAACACAAATCGTAAACGTTTGCCAAAATGTTTTTGAATATGTTTGACGATATTATAAGCCATGCCGCAATAAGGGCATTCATAATCACCGTATTCAAGCAGTGTGAGTGGTGCATCTATATCGCCTTGAATGTGATCTGCTGAAGAAACTGGGATGGTTAATTTCGACATACCACTTCTCCTATTTAGGAAGCGCTTCTAAAGCATTGAGAATACCATCTGCGCCAGGATTTTCTGCAACAGGTGACAGATAACTCCAAGCGATGATGCCGTTTTTATCGATAACAAATAATGCGCGTTCAGAACATCCTTCTTTTTCACGGTAGGCCCCGTATTGTTTTGCAATGGCGCCTTTAGGTTCAAAATCAGAAAGTAAAGGAAAATGCAGTTTTCGTTGTTCAGCGAAAGCGGTATGACACCAAACACCATCTACTGAAATACCAAGCAATTCAGCGCCATACTTACGAAACTCAGGTAAAATTTCATTAAATAATGACATTTCATCTCCACAGACAGGGCTCCAATCAGCAGGATAAAAAGCGAGTATAACCGGTTTGCCTTTGAGTTCGCTGAGCGATAAAGTTTGGTCGGGTGTAGCATGTAAATTAAAATCAGGAGCTGGTATGTTAGGTTCGAGAATTTTACCCATAGCAAATCTCCTAATATCCTTTAATTATAGAGAAACTGTGTCTTCTTAATTCTACTTTGTTTTTGCTGTTGTCTTCATTACATCTTGTGCTTTTTGGTAGCTCTCAATCAGTGCTGCATAGTTCGGTGCTACCATGGTATATAACTTGGCAATGTCCGCAGCTTCTGGACGGTTCCAAGTTCGATGTGTTTCGCAAAGGACAGCATTGGTCGAAGTCGGAATAACGCCAGCTTGTGCGAAACGTGCCAGTGTCACTCGTGAGGCCATTTCGCTCGGATCACCTGAAGCATCGATTACTGCATAGACTTTGTAACCAGCTGCTTTGGCATCAAGAGCGGGAAACATGACACAAACGCTTGTCCATACACCCGCCATAATCAGTGTTTTTTTACCGGTTTCACGGACTGTCTTGACGAATAATTGGTTGTCCCAAGCATTGACTTCTCCCTTGCGCGGAACAAAGACGGCGTGAGGAGCCGACTGATGAATTTCTGGCATGAGTGGACCATTAGGTCCGTTTGGTTCTGAAGCAGTCGTTATCAAAGGCAATTTCATAAGAGCCGCGAGTTTTGCCAGCATGGTTGTGTTGGTTCGCAATTCAGCGACGTTGATATCTTTCACGGTTTGAAAAAGACCTGCTTGATGATCTAGTAGTAATATAGCTACATCAGTCGGATCAAATAAAGCCTTACCGCCACCTGGTTCATGTTCGATTCCATCGTGAATTGCGTTTTTACCATCTGGTTCGAAGATAGCCATAAAACCTCCCTTTTATCGGGAGCCAATACTTCTTTAGCTCCCATTATTCGCAAATTAAGCTTTTTCGAATTTTCGTATTTCTGAGAGAACCTTAAGAAGTGCTTGTGCTCCGGCAGTTGAAGATGCAGGATTTTGACCTGTAATGAGTCGGCCATCTACGATGACAAAGCTCTGCCAATTGGGCGCTTTTTCAAAGTGCCCACCTAAACGTTTCAACTCATCCTCAACTAAGAATGGCACGACTTTTGTAAGTTTGACTTCTTCCTCTTCTGTATTTGTAAAACCCGTTACGCGTTTGCCTTTTACAAGAGGTTCACCTTTGTAGGTAACATGACGGAGCACACCCGGTGAATGACATACTAAAGCGATAGGTTTGTCTGAATTGTAAAAAGCTTCGAGTAAGTTGATTGAATCTTGACTTTCAGCAAGATCCCACATGGGGCCGTGACCCCCAGGATAGAAAACTGTATCGAAATCTTCTGCTTTCATGTCAGCTAGCTTGACTGTTTTTGATAACACTTTTTTTGCGTCTTCATCTTTTTTAAATCGTGTCATTGCAGGCGTTTGATTTTCTGGTAAATCACTTACTGGATCAATCGGAGGTTGACCACCTTTAGGTGATGCCAAAGTTAAATTGACACCCGCATCTTTGAATACATAATAAGGAGCTGCAAATTCCTCTAGCCAAAAGCCTGTTTTACGACCTGTGTTACCCAATTGGTCATGTGAAGTTAACACCATCAAAATATTCATTTTTATTCTCCTTTTTTGTTGTGAAATTCCATGGCTATTATTGAGTCGTACTTTTTTAATATAACATAGTTTTGGTTCGCTTTGGTGAGAGAGACGAAAACCAATAATTTAACTTAAATTAGTTAACTGATTAAAAATATTGATGTTTTCATACTTTGTTGAAACCGTAATTAACTGTATTAAAAATGTTAGAATATATTACAGGGATTTTTATTATATTGATGAATGTCTAAATTTATATTTAATAAGGAATCGTATATGAATTTGATCTTTAATAAAAAATTAATGTTAAAAAGCATCGTCATTTTTTCGATGGCTCTTCAACCATCATTATCGAATTCACTTTTTGCGAGCGAACAAGCTAATAAAAATTCCGGTGTGGCTGTAGGTTCACAATATGATTCCACTCACGTATATGTTGCTCCAAGCGATTTAGATGCATTTGCAAATAGTTTTGTTGCAACTTTTGGAGGACAAGCGTCGAAACCGATCGTATCTAATGTAACGCCAGTAAATAGTAGCAGTACATTTCGATATATCATGGCACCGGTTGGTATGCTTTCTGTGTTTGCTTATCAAACTCCCATACCTTTTCCATTTGGTCAAGAACGTTATGGCTATTTGGTAAGTAATATGGATCAAGCTTTAAAAGAAGCCAGAGCTGCAGGTGCTGAAATTATGGTTGAACCATTCAAAGATCCGATTGGGCGAGATGCAATAATTCAGTGGCCTAGCGGAGTGAAAATGCAATTATATTGGCATTTTACTCCTCCTTCTTATGCTCCATTAAAAACCATTCCAGAAAACAGAATTTATGTATCTAATGATAGAGCGGATGAATTTGTTCGCGACTATGTTCGGTTTTCTCATGGCAAAGTAGTGGAAGATAATAAAAAAGCTAATGGCGCTGAGATTGGACGTCCTGGTTATACCTTTCGTCGAATCCGAATTGAATCTCCTTTTGGCAAAATGCTAGTCATGGTAACAGATGAACATTTGCCCTATCCTTTTGGTTATGAATTGACAGGATATCAAGTCGATAATCTTGCTGACACGTTGCAAAAAGCCGCTAATGCTAACGCGAAAATCCTTTCAAAACTATATGATGCAGGTGACAGAAATACAGCGATTTTACAATTTCCAGGCGGGTATATTGCTGAAGTTCATGACTTGAAAAAAACAAAGTAAATGCTAAGAAAAACCGGGCTTATTTTAATATTGGCAAAAATAATGAACGAGGATGGTGTCAAATAAAAATGAAGGAGTGACTATGTCAGCTGATTTTATTTATTTTAATGGTCAGTTCAAAGGTGTAGGCACATTCAATAAAACAGTTACTGCAGCCGCCACAAAAAATAAAAAATTTGTTAAATTTGGTTTGGATGATGAAATTCTAAAATTAAAAGATGAAAAAACAAAATTGATCGATCTTAAAAAGAAAATTGTCATTCCCGGTTTAAATGATTCCCATATTCACCTCATTCGAGGTGGCTTAAATTTTAATATGGAATTACGGTGGGATGGTATTAAAAGCATTAGTGATGCTTTGTTCATGTTGAAAGAACAAGCAGAAAGAACACCAACACCACAATGGGTGAGAGTAGTGGGAGGATGGACGGAGTTTCAGTTTATAGAAAAACGTATGCCAACTCTTGACGAAATTAATGCAGTTTCAAAAGATACACCAGTATTTATCATACATTTATATGATAGAGCATTATTGAATAAAGCTGCCTTGCATGCGATTGGTTATGATAAAAATACGAAAGAAATGCCTGGTACATCCATTCAGCGTGATAAAGAAGGTAATCCAACGGGTATGCTTATCGCAACGCCAAATGCGATTATTCTTTATTCCTCATTAGCTCAAGGACCCAAATTAAATCATTCCGATCAAATAAATTCAACTTTACATTTTATGCGCGAGTTAAATCGACTAGGAATTACGAGTGTTATAGATGCTGGAGGAGGGTTTCAAAATTTTCCTGATGATTATGATATAATTAATCAACTAAATAATGAAAATAAATTGACAGTTCGAATTGCATATAATTTATTTACGCAAAAACCCGGACATGAGCTGGAAGATTTTCAAAATTGGACTCAAACTACAAAATACCAGCAAGGTAATGATTATTACCGGCATAATGGTGCAGGTGAAATGTTAGTGTTTTCAGCTGCTGATTTTGAAGATTTTTTGCAACCGCGTCCTGACTTACCACCCGTGATGGAAAGTCAACTCGAACCTGTCGTCAAATTGCTCGCAAAGAATAAATGGCCTTTTCGTTTGCATGCAACATATGATGAATCCATTTCACGTGCGCTTAATGTTTATGAAAAAATTAATCAAGAAATTCCCATTGAAAAATTGAATTGGTTTTTTGATCACGCTGAAACCATTTCAGATCAATCTCTCGAACGTGTCAAAAAACTGGGTGGTGGGATTGCTATACAAAATCGTATGGCATTTCAAGGAGAATATTTTATTGATCGATACGGTAAAGAAAAAACATTACGTACCCCACCGTTAAAAAAGATTTTAGAGTCTGACATACCCGTTGGTTTAGGAACAGATGCCACGCGTGTATCCAGTTATAATCCTTGGTTATCTCTTTACTGGGCTGTCACAGGAAAATCAATTGGTGGCATAACTCTTTATGATGAAAGCAAAATTCTTACTAGAGAAAAAGCGTTGGAGCTATATACAAAAGGCAGTGCATGGTTTT
>JANWKO010000208.1 GCA_025451335.1 Gammaproteobacteria bacterium | reverse complement strand
GCACAACGATATGGCGCTCCAAAACCGGAATTGTTTGTTGACATTCATTTGGAATATGTAAAGAATGCCCCTAGATTTACCAATACAAGGACTTTTTATACCGCATTGGCTGAATATATCACTGAATTCAGCAATAATAAAATGTTAGTACTCAAAAATTTATTACTTCAAACAAAGCCAAGAGATTGGTGGATGTTAATTAATTCATTTAAATCTATGAAACATGAGGATTTGCATCAATTTATTCTGTTCTGTTCGGACAATACTAATTTATCTTTAGCTAATTTAAATGAATATCTAATAAGTAAAGACGTTCATTTATCTAAATTACACAAAGAAGTCGCTACTCCAACGAATTTGTTGAAAGAAATTTTAGAGCTGCCTCAGGATAAGGATCAAGCTGAAGCAATTCGTCATATTTTATCTGCTTATTGGAAAGGATTATCAACAAAAGAAATTAATAGTACTCAAATAAACAAATTTTATATTCCTATTTTGAATCTGTTTTTTCAAGAAGAAAAATCTGCTATCGTTGACCCAATAGCGAATTTACTACGCTCGCTCGGAACTATTGAAACTAAGCGTTTAGGTATTTTAGAAGATATTTATTTAGGATTAATTCAACTTCTTGTCTCAGATAAATCGGATGCGGAAAAGAAACAAGATTATAAACAGCTTTTGGAAAGCCACTATCAAAAAATTAGTGAATCTTTTTTTGGAGACGGATCTCGTTTAGGAAAAGTATTAAAGGCAAATGTGGATCAAGATTTTAAAATGGATGTAAGAAAAATTATCTAAAGCACCTTAAATGAGACTTAATGAAGCCCATAGAGATAATAACAGGTGATACGCTTTATCCAGCTCCATTTACTCATCGTGTATTAATTTTGTGTGAAGAAAAAAATCTTCAATATTTTATTACTCAAATCAATACCGAGCAAAAGCCAGAATGGTTTTCAGCCATTTCACCGCTTGGTTTAATTCCCGTTTTACGCATGGAGAATAAAATCGTTTTTGATTCTCATTCCATTTGCGAATATTTAGATACCTTTTCTAAACCGCATTTGTTACCTTTGGATTCTTATAAATATGCACAACATAAATCTTGGATGATGTTTGCAGATGAAATCGCACAAGAAATTGCACAGAAAGTGAAGCAAGGTAATATAATTCAAGCCGATTTTACCCGTTTGAATTTATTATTTGAGATTTTAAGCAAACATATGAAAGGTGAATATTTTTTTGGAAAAGAATTGAGTTTGGTTGACATTTATTTGTTGTCGCATATGTTATGGTTTGATGCATTGGAGGAGTCAGTTTTGTCCAATTCGATTATTAATCAATTTCCTATAATTAAAATTTGGCTAAGTAATATGAAAGAAAGAAAATCGGTTAAAAAAACCATGGGTGACAACTACAGCCTTCATTTTATTGAATTATTAAGAAAATATGATTTAATTCCGTGAGAATCTTTTATTTCCTAGTAACAGTGTTTTAACTTTTTCTGCACCCAAAACTCGAATGAATTCACACGCTACAACATAAACGATGAATAATATAAATATCCACATTTGCATAGCCCAAAAATTGGGAGATTCCATTAAGTTTGCTAAATGTTGAGTAATTGTTTTGGAGTGATGATACTCGAAAGAAAAATCAAATAATTTTTCAACAATTCGAAATAATAAAGCCAGTGAGCCATAGATAAAAATTTTCCAGGATATATTATATATCAACGGCTTTTGTGGAAATAAGTTTACAAATCCGAATTGATTAACGATTAAAAGAAATTTGCCAACCACAAGAGCGGCAAAAGTGGCAGTTAGATAACTTTCTTGCGGCATTTGCCTATTGTGTAATAAAAGATTATCGGTGAAAACAATAAGATTAAATGCGATCGCGAAGAAAATAATAGCGGGAATAACTTTTATGAACTCTTCCTTTAGAAATACTATAATTCGATGCATGCTTATTTTTCCATAAATTTTCATACAATGACTTGGACTTGTTAACAATTCTTATATTGGCCGTATCTTAAATTTTTACGAAAATTAAGGATTGCAGGTTCAGCCTAGCGAATTCTCAACAGCCCTACTTACTCCACATTATATGCGCATTATTAATCCATATCTAGTGCGTACTGATTAAATAGATTTATTATCATCTTGATAGTGCCGTCCACTTTCTCTTGCAAAAGAATAATAAATACCTTGTATTTTATTATGTGGAAAATCGTGATTAAATCTCGGCTGGCGAGATGAAATGCCTATTACCTTATTTTGTACAATAGGTATTTCACCGCCCTGTTTTTGAGATTCAATTATTTCTAAAGCCAATTTTATTGCAACTTCCCCTTGTTCAGTTGCAGAAACTGTCACTGCAAAAGGTCCGCCATCAGCGACAAAAAACTCAAAACTACCAATAATTGGAATGGGAGAATTGGCCAGAGTCCATTTGATTAACTCTTGAGGAGTCACATATCTTCCTTGATCGCGAATCGTGTGATAATGCGTTAAATAAATGAAATCTGCATAGCGAGCAGCACCCAAAATATGTTTTTTCCATTGACTAAAATCATTTGTTAAAAAGGAACCTGTTAATTTTAAAGGCTGCCACTTGTAACGGAGAAATTCTTGATTTACATATTGTGAAGTAGTAGAGCCATCAGAAATATGCAAGACTTTTTTAAATTGAGGAAATTGTGATAAAAATACTTGTTTGGCCGCATCGAAAGGAATATTTTCGACAATTCCAGTCACATTTTTTGCATTTTTATAACCATATATACTTGGATCCGCGCTGGTACCGCAAAAAACGATATTAATAGAGGGATCGTTTACAAAATATTTTGCCACATAATTTTGAGCATCGTCATTACATGCAATCAAAACATTCGGTTTCCAACTATAGATAAGATCTCGCGCTTTCTTTCCTACTTTCTCTAAATAATTTTTTTCTGGATGATGCTTAGAATCCATATAAAAGTAGTGAATTGTGACATATTTTTTGTCTTGTAATTTTGAATTAATGGCATTATTAATTTTCTTAACCCACAGATACTCTGGAGAATAACTATGGACAACAAAAATCTTAGGTTTTTTGATGTCAGCAATAATAAGATAACTAAAAATTAAAATAAGGAATATTAAAACTAAAGCATTTATTCTCTTCATAATATACCCAAATATTTCCAATAGCTTACACTGAGCAATAAGGCGATGAACCGTATCAAACCGTAGCATCGATTGAATTTGACAATAGCTGATTTGTCAAACTTTTCTTGTTGATTCATATAATCAAAATATAGTTGATAAGTCGATTGATAAGTAAACCACCACGCTTCAGCCGCCATCAAAATAACAAATGCTAATACCCAAGGCGTAATGATATCACTATGTACATAAGGTAATAACAGAGGAAACAGTAAGACAGTAGTTGGTATAGTCCCCAAAATAAAACAAACTAAAAAAACTAAAATAAAAATGAATACAATTGCCGTATAGGGATTGGTCATGAATTTGTCCACGCTGGGCGCCAGTCCTTGAAAAGCCCAACTATCAATATGTAAATATTGAATTGTATGCATCATACCGATAATTCCAGCAATATAAAATAAAAAAGACCAATTAATGTCTTTTCGAAATACTTCAACACTCAAGGAACCATAAGTCATCAAAGAAAATAAAATAGCGAATGCAAGCCAACACAATCCAATTCGGAAAAATGAAGAAATTATAATGGCTAGAATGAATGCCATGATGCTAAAAATAGAAATCCATTCTAGTTCCGTCATTTTTCCTAATTTTTGTAACTCAGTTAACAATATATTTCTATCTAAAATAATAGTTTGTTTTTTATAAACAAAACGAAATAAAAGAAATAAAAAAATTAGCATGACGGCCGCAGTCACAGCAGTAGCCAAAAGCCAATAAGCCCACGTAAATTGGTGGCGAATTTCATCAGGCAATAAACTATAGATGGCAATATTTGAAGTCTTACCTGTCAAGAAAATTTCAGAAAAGAAAATGGTTCCTGCATACATCGCTATTAGAAGGCTAGTAGCTGCTTGGCTTCCATCAGTTAACTTGGCTGCTTTTATCGTTTCTTTATAAGCTGGCATTAATATATCTAATCGATTTATTTGTGCAACGACAATGGGAGACAACCCTAGACCTGATAAAAATAAAAAAAACTGCAACCGAGTTGAATTTTGGGGAGCATTTAAACACATCATAATTGACAAGCGTTTAAAAATACCGGATTTGATAATAATGGCTGCTAAACCAAATAAACTAAATGTTAGAAAAAATGCATCTGATATGAAACCAGAAAGAGCAATATCAGCAGGCACAATTCCAAGTATCATTGTGGCGGAAATGATAAAAAGAGGCGGTATGCTTTCATGAACAAGCCGAAACATCCACATGATGGCCGCAATGGAAAATATAATCAGAAAATGTTGAAAAGCATAATTATGAGGAGTTTGTTTAATAAGAAAATAAACTAACATGGGTATAACTATAGCTAAAATCCAACCAAAACTTCTTACATTAATGGTGGTATTTTTCATGACTTGTAATGCATACATCAATAAAGCCCTTTTGTTTATTAAACTTTCATAGCTATTTTCAATTGGATTCTATTATTGCAGAAAAACAAAAGAAAGCATCAATAAGATGACTATAATTTTTAAGCAAAATGGCTATAAAATTTGGATAAAAATGATGCAAATTAGATTAGAACTTTTCTGACTATACTAAATCTTTTAATATGACACTCTATTATGCAGGATGAAAAAGGTGATCTGTCTTTAAATTCTGTTCCTTTTTCATTGATCGTTTGGAAGCTTACATCTCGTCTTCGAGCTAGCCTTAAGTGGCACAAAAATTATAGGCCAAAATATAAGACGTATAAATGTAACATAGAGAATATGATAAAATTTTTACAATTATTAAAATATTATAATATTTGATGTATTTTTAAAACGAGAATGAGTGTTTCAATGCGTACAAGGAACCCGTGATAAGATAGATATCTAATAAGGAAGATTAGTTTTGGAGCAAACATAACATGTCTAGTGCTGTAGTGGGAGAAACAAAGAGGAGCGTCATTATTCCCGGTATTATTGGTAATATTCTCGAATGGTATGATTTTTCTTTATATGGTTATTTTGCTCCTGTTATATCAGGCTTATTTTTCCCTACAAATAATCCAACCACCGCATTGCTTAAAACGTTTGGTGTTTTTGCAGTAGGATTTTTAATGCGTCCTATTGGTGCAATTTTTTTTGGCCACTTTGGCGATCGTTTTGGTCGAAAAAAAACATTAGCGATTTCAATCATCTTAATGGCGCTCTCTACAGTAATTATGGGTTTACTACCCACACATGCTGAAATTGGTGTCTTAGCTGGCATTCTTTTAACAGTATGTCGTTTACTACAAGGATTAGCAGTAGGGGGCGAATTTTCAGGCTCGATTGTTTATATTATTGAACATGCGCCAACTGAGAGACGTGGTATGTATGGTAGTTTAACCATGTTCAGTGCTTTCGCAGGATTGTTATTAGGATCTGTGGTAGGCGCAATTGTGGGTGGTTTAGCAGAAGGCACAGAATATGCAAATATGGCTTGGCGATTTCCTTTTTTATTTGGCATTGTATTAGGCGCTGTAGGTTTATATTTACGTTTGCGAATGCCAGAGACACCTGGGTTTATTAAACTTCAAAAAGTTGGACAGACTACTAAACAGCCTTTATTAGATTCCTTTCGCGAACATCCGTTAGATATGTTCAAGGGTACGTTGCTTGTATTTTTACCCGCTATGGGTTTTTATATGTGTTTTGTTTATCTGTCCTCATATTTATCCATCTATCTAAAAATACCTCTCCATACTGCACTTGTTGTTAATTCGATTAGCATGATAGTAATCTTATTAGTAATTCCATGGTTTGGTCATTTATCAGATAAATACGGAAGAAAACCCATTTTATCAATAGGTGCAATTTCAATATGCATACTATCTTATCCGCTATTTTTATTATTAGGAAAGGGAACCTTTGCATCAGCATTAACTTCGCAAATTTTTTTTGCAATATTAATTTCACTTTGTTACGCTGCGGTACCTGCAACATTAGTTGAAATGTTTCCAACTAAAATACGCTATACTGCAATGTCATTCCCTTATAATTTATCTAACGCAATATTTGGAGGGACAGCACCTTTATTTGCAACATTACTTATCGAAAAAACGGGTACAATTATGGCGCCAAGTTTTTATTTAATATTTTCTGGAATTGTGATGCTATTAACGTTGTTTTGTCTAAAAGAAACCTATAATAAATCATTACCATGAGATAAGATTTTCTCTTTATGACACTTAAGGATCCACAATCACCCGGGTATGTTCACCCGCAGTAAATTCTTGATTTAGCCATTGTGCATCATCAATAAACATACGAATGCAGCCATGGCTCGCTGGATAGCCGGGTAATTCCGGAGAACCATGCAAAGCAAAACCACCGTGAAAATACATACAATAAGGCATGGGAGCGCCTCCACGACCCACAGGGAACTTGGTGGAGACACAGTCGGGGCCCCCGTGTGATTCAATTGCAAAATGACCGGTAGGGGTATGACATCCATGATGAATATCAGGGCAATAACCTCTGGCACTGGAGACGGGTCCCCAATATGCTAGTGTCCCATCGGCATTATAAGCCCCAAAAGCTTGATCATGAAGCGAGACTAGAATGAGTTTAGAACCATGCGGGTCAATAGTAGACGGCATAGGAGAGTAGTCGTTAATGTTGTAATCATCAGACTTGGGGATAGCTATCGTTAATCCTGAATATAAATGCGTATTCATGTGATTAATGCGTTTGACTAAATCGCGTTCGTCGCTGTTAGGAAATAGACTCGTCCAGGATTGACCGTGTTTGACTCGATAACAGACTGCAACAGGTGAGGATTTACAAAATTTTGAACCATAATTAGCAAATGCAGTATTGTTAAACATAATCAAAACTGCAAAGACAACAGTTAAAATTACCGCAACCATAAGTCCTCGATTTTTTATTATGCTCGGAAATTAACCTTTTCCAATAATTTCAGTATATACCTGATCAAATTAAAATACAGCACTTAATGGGCTTAGTCTTTGAATTTAATATCTTTTTTCTTGCTCATCAGGAGCAATCTTTAATGGAAATTTTTAACTTATTGAAAATCAGAATATTAAATTATATTATCCAAACACTAATTAATCTGAGTTAAAGGTAGTATTAAAAAATGAATCCGCGAATTTTTAAGCCAGTAAAAGAAACAAGCACCAATTCTGAAATGTATAAGTTGATTAAAGAGGCAATAGAAAAGGCTAAAATTTCATTTATTAACGGGATTGATGCTAATAAAAAATTCAGAAAACAAATAGAAGAAAATCCAGAGAAGCAAAAAGATATTTGGATAACTGAATTTGCACAACGTTATTTGGCTGAACATAAGGATTGTTCTTTCAGGGACTTTTTGCCGAAATTTCCACAGTACAAAGATGCCGATTTTCCTCACATTAACGCAAATAAAATTAAAGGAACTCGTTTTATTGCTGCCGAAGGACCTGAGTCAAGTCAAAAAGTAGAATCCTTTTTTAAAGATACTGTTTTTAATCAAAAAAAGCCGATTAAGGAATTTGTTCTTCTTGCCTCATGTTTAGGTTTAAACCCAAATAAATTTCAGGATTTTCATGCATATTGTGTGCAACCAGATAATATGAAAGCTGAAGAAAAAAGCATGGGTGCATACCGTCTGCAAGTTAAAAAAATTAGTGGATCTTCAGTGTTATATTTGAATGGTGAGCAGGTCGGCATTACAGATGCTGTGGTCAAAACAGAAATGACTATTTTTCCTGATAAATCTGAAAGCAAGGAAGATGCCAAATCTAAAACTGCATTTGCCACGATTTTTAGACTTGAAGATATGTGTAGTTTAGATCTCAGCTTGGAAAATAAAAAAGATATTAAAAAGAATGAATGTAAAAAAGCTGACGCTGATGATTTATATGAAGATTTTGAATCGGAATATGAATCTAGAGACGAAAAGAAAGATGAATTGCTTAAGGCAACAATTTGGGAAATTTATCAAAAATCATTAAAGGAAGATATTGTTATTCATTGCTCGGCTGGTGTGGGTCGAACCGGTCATTTAATTTTGACCCTGGAATTATTAAAATTATTTGTTGATCCAGAATTTTTCATTATACATAAAACCCCGGATGAAATTAAAGACGTTATTCTTAAAACGGTCGATAGAATACGAGAAAACAGACCCGCTTTAATTGCAACAGACAATCAGTTCACTAAAGCTATTCATAATGCTTATGCTGTTTATAAATATGCACTGGAGAATAAGCTTATAGAGCAAAAAACTATTAGTGAAGATAAGACTTCCATTTCTACTTCTTTCGCGATTTAGAAACATCATTATCGAATCAACTTTAGCGGATTAAGACCGCCACTATAATGCGAAACACGCGTGTATCATATATGTTTGAATGGAATTATTCTCCATGCAAAATTAATTTACGCCACTTATCTTCACATTATAGTGGCGGTCTTAATCCGCTAAGGTTGATTCGATAAAAATATTTGAAAATTTTATATTTTAAATGTTGATTCTTTCTTCTCATCAGTTACATCTTGGATAGTATTCTTTGGTATTTTAGAAGAAAGTGCAATGACTTGATCAATCATTAATGCTGTACGTGAAGGTGCTCCATTAACTCCACGGATTGACTCTTTTCTTGTTTTTAAAACAGCTAATTGCTCATCTGA
This sequence comes from Gammaproteobacteria bacterium, assembly GCA_025451335.1. Classification (GTDB taxonomy): domain Bacteria; phylum Pseudomonadota; class Gammaproteobacteria; order DSM-16500; family DSM-16500; genus JAJPGW01. The sequence goes on along the minus strand of JANWKO010000208.1, from coordinate 2,335 downwards.
TAATACTTCTTTCTTTTTAGCGCATTCTAAAGCTAAGGTAACAGCATTAGATTTTGCTTAAATTCTGCTAATCTTTCATCAGATTTTTCTAAAAACTCTATATAATCAATACGACGTTCAACTGTATATAATCTATCTCTTTTTGCAAGACGATTTTTATAATCTACTTCTTCCTCTAATTCATTTAAATCAGGCTGATCTATTTCTTGTAGTCTAAAAATTAAGGCATCGACTAATAGAGTTAAGTTTTCACAGCTTTTTATGCCTTCAGCTGAAAGTGTATTTAAAAATGATTTAGCCTCAACAGAAGGAGATAATGGTTTGGTTGGAGCTCTAAACATAATTTTTCCTCATAAAATGGAATCAAGATCATTAAATGAACTTTATGACACTTTAAAGTTCAGAATCATATCTGTTGATACTGTGTTTGTCAAAATATTCTAAGATTCTATCTTTGTATGCATTTAACGGAAGGCATTCAGCTGAACGCTTGCCTCTGTCCAATTGATTTTGTCTACGAGCATCCCATCTTGCCATCATCTTGACGCGTTTGTTGCATTAACATCACCTACGAAATTGGGAATATTTAGTAGTGAAACTAAAGCAAAGAAAACCCCAGTTATGGTGGACAGACAGAAATCACTGTTGATTTCGTGAAAGGTTTAGATTTCACATTATGGGTGAAACCACCAAGGTGACTTTTTCTTTTCTTTCGATTTAATTTCAGCTTGTTTTTTGGCTTCAGCCTCTTGTGCAAGGCGAGCCATTTTATCTGCTTCGCGCCTAGCTATTTCATAACGCGCAAGTTCTTGACGTTCTTGTTTTTCCTTTTCGAGATCTGCTGCTAAACGTTTTTCATATTCACTTATTCTCGATGGATTTCTTTCTTTTTCTATGGCAATAACTTTTTCAGCTGCTATGGCTGCTCTATTTTCAGTTGTGTCGACTGTTCTGGGTAACTCGTACCATTTACCTTGTGGTTCATGATAACGTTTCAGTATATAAAATGTTGCATAAGGAATTGCGTCATGTTCATTAATATTTTCAATGTTATTTATATGTTTAATATATTTTTGAATATCTTCACAATGATCATAACTATTAACAACACGACGATTTAACATCATCACAATTAATTCACGTGCAAGTTGGTTTGCAGCGGTTTTTAATATGTTAAGTTTTTTTACAGTTTCTAATTGGACTTCTAACACTACAATTTTGGCTTTCAATTCAGCAACTTGATTTTGACCAATTTCTTCTAATTTACTGTCCACTTCGGAACGAGAATCCATGTTTTTTCCTTATTATAATGAGGCGCGGCGTCCAAAGGCACTGTTAGCCATTTCTTCATCAGAGACATCAACGTCAGTATTACGAATTTTAGCTTGTTGTTTTTTGTGTAGATTTCTATCTAAGCGCAAATAAAAATGTTCGTATTCATTTTTTAATTGTTTTGCGAAAAGACTATATTCGAAACGAAGCGCGCCAAATTTTTCTATTTTTGCCTCTTCTTTAAAACCAACGCTTTTTAAAATATTTTGTGAAGCAGGATTATCTAATCTAGCTGTGGCGACGAGTTTTTTCAGGGCAGCATATTCTAGTTCATATCCTCGTCTCATTAGATTAGGAATCAAAGTTTGAAAAATAGCATCACCTGCTTCACTACCATATCCCATACCCCAAAATCGATGATGAATTAGATAAATAACTTCTGATTCTCCAGGCGCTGAGTGCCCTATACCAATAATTCCCACAAATTCGTTGGCTTTCTTATCAAAAAATGCATATATACCAAAAGGATCATGGTTTTTCCAGCGCTGTAGCCACGTAGCTAATCTTTCTCGCGTTTTTTGGTCTTCATATGGAACACCTACGCCAAATTTCTCCATCACTTTGGCATCACCAAATAATTGAATACAATCTTTTTCATCCTTAGCTTGTATCGAACAAATCTTTAATCGATCTGTTTCGATTTCTATATTCAATTCATTTTTTGTATCAAAAAGAATGTGATGTTTTGATGGATTGATTCTATGTCTCATAAAAATACCTTTAAAAATTTGATAAAGTCTGAAAAAAGGAAAATTATAACACAAATAGCAGATACGACTAAGAAATAAATCGAATGTTTAAGTTAAAAAAGGTGTAAAGTATGGCCTTGCAGTTAGAAACAAAAAAGTTTTAATCATCAATGAATTAAGCCATTTGTTACAAGTTCAACTGCGAAATGTGATCAGAAAAAAGATTTTAACGGGCAGGATTTTATGAAAATAACTATCAATATAATAATGATTATCACATTGATTTTACAAATTTTTAATAAACTAGCATTTGC
>JANWKO010000207.1 GCA_025451335.1 Gammaproteobacteria bacterium | reverse complement strand
CGTCAGGTAAAACCACACTGACGCTACAAGTGATCGCAGCATGCCAACGCATGGGCGGCACAGCCGCATTTGTGGATGCAGAACATGCTCTCGATCCTTCTTATGCTAAACGTTTAGGTGTAAATGTAGATGAATTATTGGTCTCTCAACCTGACACTGGCGAACAAGCTCTAGAAATCACCGACATGTTGGTACGCTCAAGTGCCGTCGATGTGGTGGTGGTAGACTCAGTTGCTGCCCTTACCCCCAAAGCTGAAATCGAAGGCGAAATGGGCGATTCGCATATGGGATTACAAGCACGCTTGATGTCACAAGCTTTGCGCAAACTTACTGCGAATATTAAACGTTCTAACACTTTGGTCATTTTCATTAACCAAATTCGTATGAAAATTGGTGTTATGTTTGGCAACCCCGAAACCACAACCGGCGGTAATGCATTAAAATTTTATGCTTCCGTACGCTTAGACATCCGCCGCATTGGTAATGTCAAAAATGGTGATGAAATCGTTGGTAGTGAAACGCGTGTTAAAGTTGTTAAAAACAAAGTGGCCCCACCCTTCAAACAAGCTGAATTCGATATCCTTTACAACGAAGGTATTTCACGTCAAGGTGAAATCATTGAATTAGGTGTGACACATGGCTTGATTGATAAAGCAGGTGCTTGGTTTAGTTACCAAGGTCATCGCGTTGGCCAAGGCAAAGATAATGCGCGCATCTTTTTACGCGAACATCCAGAAATAGCACAGGAAATTGAAAGCAAACTGCGTGAAAAATTACTCACTAGTGCTAATGCAACACGTACAACGGAAGAAGCTGTTGCAGAAGAAGAGGTCACTGCCTGAGTAACTTAACTGATATCCGACGCGCAGCAATGAATTTGCTTGCGCGTCGTGAACATTCTGAAACTGAATTATTTCGAAAACTACGCGAACGAAACTTTCCAGATGCCGATATTAGAACAACAATTGATCAATTGGCTCAAGAAGGCTTGTTAAGCAACGCACGATTTATCGAAAACTACATCCATAGCCGTGTAAATAAAGGATATGGTCCCATACGCATTCGCGCAGAACTCATGGAACGTGGTTTAACAGAAGATTTTATTGAACATCATTTGAATATGTCCGATAATAAATGGCTTATAAATGTGCGTAAAGCATGGGAAAAACGCTTTAAAGGCCAAACACCGCATGACTTTAAAGCTCGCACTCAACAAATGCGATTTTTATATTATCGCGGATTTACGCAAGAACAAATTGAACATATTTTTAGTAGTGAAGATTAAGGCCAAATTATGTCATCCGGCAAAAAAAAATTAAGTGCTAACGAAATTCGTAGCCTATTCTTAAATTATTTTGGTGACCACGATCATGAGATCGTGCCAAGTAGTTCACTCGTTCCTAACAATGACCCCACCCTGTTATTTACCAATGCAGGAATGGTGCAATTTAAAGATGTTTTTCTTGGAAAAGAATTCCGGCCTTATAAGCGTGCCGCATCATCACAACGCTGTGTGCGAGCAGGCGGTAAGCATAATGATTTAGAACGTGTTGGTTATACTGCTAGGCACCATACCTTTTTTGAAATGTTAGGCAATTTTAGTTTTGGTGATTATTTCAAAAAAGAAGCAATTCAATTTGCTTGGGAATTTTTAACAAAAACGTTACATCTGCCAGCGGATAAACTTTGGATAACTGTTTTTAAAGATGATCATGAAGCAGCCAATATTTGGCTGAAAGAGATGAAAGTTGATCCCACTCGATTTTCATATTGTGGCGAAGACAGTAATTTTTGGTCCATGGGCGCAACTGGCCCTTGTGGTCCTAGTACAGAAATTTTTTATGATCACGGTCCCGACATCGCCGGGGGTCCTCCAGGAACACCGGAAGAAGATGGTGATCGCTATGTAGAAATTTGGAATTTGGTTTTTATGCAATATGATCGCGCAGCAGATGGCAACCTGACGCCGTTACCTAAGCCTTCTGTCGACACAGGAATGGGATTAGAGCGTATTGCAGCTGTCATGCAAGGTGTAAATAACAATTACGATACTGATTTATTTCAATCTTTGATCAAAGCAATTCAAGCATTATTACTTAATAACCCTTCTTCTGATGAAGCATTAACTTCTATGCGCGTCATCTCGGATCATATTCGTTCTTGTTCTTTTTTAATTATGGATGGGGTTTTACCGTCGAATGAAGGACGCGGATATGTATTGCGCCGCATTATTCGTCGTGCATTAAGACACGGCAACAAATTAGGATTAACAGAACCTTTCTTTTATAAACTGGTTAAGGCACTGGTTAATGAAATGGGTGATGCTTATCCCGATTTGCGACGCACTCAAGCTTTTATTGAAAAAGTATTAAAACAAGAAGAAGAGCAATTTAATTTAACACTCAGTCAAGGATTAAAATTATTCGAACAAGCTGTTGCTCAATTATCTGGCAAGATTATTCCAGGTGAAACGGCATTTAAATTATATGACACCTATGGTTTTCCCGTTGATTTAACAGCTGATATTGCGCGCGAACGTGATTTATCGATTGACTACGAAGGCTTTGAAACTGCGATGAATGAGCAACGTGAACGTTCACGTCAAGCTAGTAAATTTGCAGCAGATTATAGTATAGGCGCTAATATCGAAACACCGACAGAATTTGTTGGCTATAAAAACTTGTTAAAAGAAGAGACGCCCGACTCAGGAAAAATTATTGCTATTTATCGCGATGGACAACCCGTTGATAAATTACAAACTGGTGAAAAAGGTTCTATTATTTTAGATGCTACACCTTTTTATGCTGAATCCGGAGGTCAAGTAGGTGACCAAGGGACGTTGAGTAAAAATAATAGTTTCTTCCGCGTGACAGATACGCAAAAACAAGGTCAAGCGTATGTTCATATCGGTGAATTAGAAAATGGCAATCTACAAATTAGTGATTCTGTTATTGCTAAAGTCAATGTAGAACGACGTGCGGCTACCGTTTTAAATCACACAGCAACCCATCTATTGCACATGGTTTTACGTCAAGTGCTAGGAGACCATGTTATTCAAAAAGGTTCGCTGGTTGAGCCTGAACGGTTACGTTTTGATTTTTCACACCCTAGCCCATTAACAGTGGAAGAACTGAAGACTATTGAGAAACGCGTTAATGAAGAAATTCGTGCCAATCATGAAGCAGTCGTTCGTGTGACTTCGCCTGAAGAAGCCATTCAAGGCGGTGCCATGGCATTATTTGAAGAAAAATACGGTGATCAAGTTCGTGTGGTGCGCTTTGGTCAATCGATGGAACTTTGTGGTGGTACCCATGCACATCATACGGGTGACATTGGTATATTTAAAATCACTTCTGAAGCCGGTGTCGCTGCTGGAATTCGACGACTTGAGGCTGTTACGGGTGAAGGTGCACTACGTTGGATTGAGAAACGCGAAGCAGAATATAAGCAAAAGCTAGATCAATCTGAAGAACATTCACGCACTTTGGAAAAACAATTAGAACAATTGAAACAAAAATTAGCTGGAAGTGTTAGCCAAGATTTAATTTCTCAAGCTAAAACCATTGCGGGTGTAAAGGTTTTGACAGCAAAAATTGATGGTATGGATACGAAGTCACTGCGCACTACAATCGATCAATTAAAAAACAAATTAGGCAGCGCCGTGATTGCATTGGGTGTGGTGAAAGAAAACAAAGCTAGTGTAGTAGCAGGTGTCACCAAAGATCACATGGATAAAATCAAAGCAGGTGAACTAGTAAATATGATTGCCATGCAAATTGGTGGCAAAGGTGGTGGCCGACCTGATTTAGCTGAAGCGGGGGGAAACCAACCTGAGCATCTCGAAAAAGCACTGGAATCCGTTTATGGTTGGGTTGAGAACAAATTGACTAAACCTAGTTCCTAGTAAACCGTTTCATGAATTTGTCCTGTTAAACGATTTACGAGTAGAAGCGTCAACTCGATTTTGCCCTATAAACAATAAATTACAAAGAAAATTAGATTAATTTCATACCCACCTACCGGGCCAGAAAATCAAATATTACTGGCCAGGTTAGTAGAAATGTAAACAGAATCCTAGACAACGCACCAACTTTCAAGCATCATATACGCATATTTTATCCAGGATGTTTTAAGACCATGGCACTGATAGTACAAAAATTTGGAGGTAGCTCAGTTGGTACAATAGAGCGCATTCATCATGTGGCCTCTAAAGTCATGCACACTAGACAGGAAGGTCATGAGGTGGTTGTTGTTGTTTCCGCTATGCAAGGCGAAACTGACCGTTTAATTCAGTTAGCGCAATCGCTGACGCCGGAACCGCATCCACGAGAATATGACATATTAGTTTCGACAGGCGAACAAGTTTCCATGGCTTTACTAGCTATGGCTTTGAATGCGCAAAATATTCCCGCGCGTTCTTTTACGGGACATCAGATTGGCATTTTGACCGACAGTAGCCATACGAAAGCCCGTATTTTAAATGTAAAAACAGAGACGATTAAAAAAAGTTTAGCTGATGGTTTTATTGTCATTGTTGCCGGTTTTCAAGGCATTAATGAACATGGTGATATTACGACACTTGGCCGCGGTGGATCAGATACAACAGCTGTCGCTCTAGCTGCAGCTCTAAAAGCAGAAGAATGTCAGATCTATACCGATGTGGAAGGGGTTTATACGACAGATCCACGTATGCTCCCTGAGGCGCGCTTACTGCCGCAAATCAGTTTTGAAGAAATGCTAGAAATGTCTAGCTTAGGTGCTAAAGTATTGCAAATGCGCTCAGTTGAGTTGGCCAGCAAACATAATCTGCCAATTCGAGTGAGATCGACATTTAGTGATAACCCAGGAACTTTAGTGACCTTTGAGGAAAAGATAATGCAGAAACGCTTAGTATCAGGAATTGCATTTAGTCGCGAAGAAGCGTTGATCGCTCTAACCGGCGTGCCGAATCAAGCTGGTGTAGAAGGTCACATTTTAAGCAAAATAAGTGATGCAAGTATCGAAATCGATATGATTGCTCAAAATGCAACCGACAAAGAAGCGACTGATTTCACTTTTACTGTGAGTCGTAAAGATTATCCGAAAGCGTTAGCAACGGTACAAGAATTAGCGGACGAGCTTGGTGCAGTTTCACCAAGATGCAATCCCAAAGTAGCGAAATTATCTTTAGTTGGAATTGGTATGCGTTCGCATGCAGGAGTAGCAAGTAATATGTTCAGAGCCTTAGGCAATGCTGGTATCAACATACAAATGATCACCACTTCTGAAATCAAGATTTCTGTGGTTATCGATGAAGACAGCCTCGATCGTGGCGTACGCGCTGTTCACGAAGCTTTCGAACTCGATAAATTGCCATTAGAAAAGCAACAAGCTTTCATGGAGTAACATCTATAGGAAATTCGAAATTATTTTAAAAATCTTATTTACACCTGTATATCTTATTGTTTAACATTGCTGACTTTGATTAGGCAAGTTTTGCTAATCAATCCGAAATATTACAAGAATGTGATATATCAGGAAGTAAATAGGTAAATGAAGGAGACTTTAAAAAATGCTCATTTTAACGCGACGTGTGGGTGAAACTTTAATAATTGGTGACGATATCATCGTAACTGTGCTAGGTATCAAGGGCAATCAAGTCCGTATTGGTATCAATGCACCAAAAGATGTGTCAGTACATCGTGAAGAAATTTATCAGCGTATTCAACAAGAAAAAAATACAGCGCCAAGCGCTAAAGAAGAAAAAGAAGATAAAAACGCTGAATAATTGAACCAAAATGATGTAAGACCAAAAAGAAGTAACGTGTAACTCTGCTCAACTGCTGAATTTACACAACTGGAGAGATGGCCGAGAGGCTGAAGGCGCTCCCCTGCTAAGGGAGTATGGGGCCAAAAGCTCCATCGAGGGTTCGAATCCCTCTCTCTCCGCCATTTTATCTGTTTCCATGCAATTACTTGTAAAGTGACAGCGGGCTTTTTTTCGTCTATGGTAAATTAACTATCTTTTCTCATAAATAGTTGGTTTTGCATCCATTTTCAGTTTTTTAAAAATCTTATCAATAATTTCCCTGCAAAAAGCGATTAATTTTTTACCTAAATTTCGCTGAAACATTTTACCAATTTTTCTTTCCTGATTTGTTAAAATAGCCATATCCTGATGATCTAATATTTTTTTCGCACTTTTTAAACGTTCAATGGGATCTTGTTGTGTATCACAAAGAACTTGCTTCAATTTTTGGACTTGCGCACATTGTTGTAATAATTGTCTTATGGGGAAATAATTAATATCAAGTTTATTTGTTTGGACTAAATGGATTGCGAAAGCGCGCGCTGCCTGTTTATACAATTCTTGTGCAGAAAGATTGGATTTATTTTCTTTATCAATAAATTCTTGAAAAGCGATAAAATATTCTGGGAAATTAGGTATACCCGTTTTTTCAATTTCCTTTCTTTGCTGATCAAATAATTTTTTTAATTCTTCGTAAAAGAGTTTATATTGTGTTTCAAGGAATTTATCAATTTCCAATAGCATATTGTGGATGCCTATTAATGCATCTATGTAAGCATGGAAAACTTCACGTCCACTTGTTAATACGCTTGGTTCGGTAGAAGATTCTGCTCCCGTCTCTGATTTTAAGGCTAAATCAATTTTTTGTTCTTTTTCACTTAATTTTATTTCACCTTGATCGAGAGGGCGCAATCGTTCATCCATAATTCTTAGCAACGTAGCCAGACTGTAATCATGCTCACCATAACGTTCTTCTTCAATAAAATAATGTTCGTTAAATTTATTTAATGCATTTTTGATCTTATGAATTTTTTCTTCATTAAATGAAATATTATGTACAATCACTGGAATTAAATCGTCAATTACAAATTTAGTTTTGGGCTCAAATTTTGCAACCAAGTCAGTTGCAGAAGTTGTAAAATTTAATATTAAGTCATATTTATTTTCGATAGCTTTTGATAATTCAGTCGAATCAATTTGAAGATCAGCTAACAACTTTAAAAATATTGTATCATTTTTCTCTATAAGTTTACGTAGTTCCATATCGTATAGGAAATTGGGATCCATAATAAGTGCTTCGACACGTGTGATCATTGCACTCTCTCAGCAAAAAAAATAGCAAAAAATGATTACCTAAATCCAAGTGGCTGCGAAAGCTCACTGCCCGAATTTAGGTATAACATCATCTACTATTATTATACTAAGTTTTAAAGCTTTATTTTTTGCCGCTGAGGAGATAATTGATTTGTTATCGTATTAATAAGTTTTTGAATATGTTCAACATTTCTTAAATTTTGAAGATTCATTAACTTAGCAGCGCTTTCATTCGCTGCAAATTTACTAAAAAACATACCTGGTTTTAACGTAGCTTCCTTTTTTGACTCAGCAGTACCAAAACCTCGCGCATATGCAGCATTATGCACTGTATGAGATTTTTCAATTGCTTTTAACCAGATTTTTAATACATCCTTTTGCACAGTCAGTTTTTCTTTTTCTTTTTGTTCGATGGGATCTGCTTTATTTATATCTTCTGCTATCACTTTGAGTTGGTGATTTAGATAAGAGGATTGCAAATTGATTAAAGCATCAACAGCATTTGAAAATGCATAATTTGTTT